>NZ_BAAAQX010000007.1:204371-445087 GCF_039531895.1 Nonomuraea monospora | reverse complement strand
GGGTTACGGCGGTTATGGCGGGAAGGAAACACCCGGTTACATTCCGAACCCGGAAGTTAAGCTTCTCTGCGCCGATGGTACTGCACTCGGGAGGGTGTGGGAGAGTAGGTCACCGCCGGACAATCTTTATGGATAAGGGCCCCGACGCCAACGCGTCGGGGCCCTTTCTGTGTTGTAGGCCCGAGCCAAGCCGGTTGTAGGCCCGAGCCAAGCCGGGAGCACGGGCCCGGCCGTCACTCCGACGACCGGGCGCCGACGCTCACACCAGCCGCAGTCCGTCACTCACCCAACCGCAGGCCGACCTTCCACACCGGCCTGTAGCCAATGATCACCCCGGCTACAGGCCGTCGCTCACCCCAGGTCACAGGCCGACAGGCTCACCGGTCGGAGCGCGACGGTGGTCGCACCAGCCGGAGGACGACGGTCTCACCAGCCGGAGGACGGTCACAGCGGCCGTAGGACGAACACACCCCAGCCGATGTAGTCACGGCCGTACTCCAAATGGGACCGCCGCGCCTGCTGCAGGAAGTCGCGCATCGCCGGCACGTCCGGGTCATCGGGGTTCTCGCGCAGCCAGTCGCTGATCGTCCACCACTGGCTCGCCGCGTACCTGTCCCAGCTGTCGGGGTTGGCCAGCACCATTTCAAGCAGCTCGAAGCCGGCCGCCTCGGCGCGCTCCGCCGTACCAGCCAGCGAGGTGAAGGAATCTTCGGCGACGCCCAACGAGGCGCACGCCTCGGGCGGCGGCGGGGACGTCCAATAGCACTCGCCGACCAGCACGATGCCGTCGGGGCGCAACCAGCGGCGCATCAGTGACAACGTGCCCGCCAGGCCGCCGCCGATCCAGGTCGCGCCGATGCAGGACACGACGTCGTACGACTCGGGAGTGTCCTCGTAGGCCGCCGCGTCCGCTTCCACGAACTCGACCCGGTCGGCCACACCGAGCTCCTCGGCACGTTTTCCGGCGGCGTCCAGGAAAACTTTGCTGATGTCGACGCCGACGCCCACAACGCCGTAGTCGGCCGCCCAACGGGAAAGGAGCTCGCCTTTTCCGCAAGCCAGATCCAGGAGGCGCGTGCCGGGCGCGAAGTGGCAGATCTCGCCGAGCAGGTTGAGCTTGTCGTCCGTTATCGGGTTCAAAATACGGTGACGGGACTCGGCGATTTCGTGGAAGCGTAGTGACATGGCGAGCAGTCTCGCCGACCCTGGGTTCGCGGTCCAATCAATATCGGGGTGCGACGGGCTCGTGGACGTTCTGTGACTTGCTAGGCTGGAGAGACCGGGCCACCCCCACGGGTGGCCTTCGTCGCGTAAGGCCCGAGGGCGGGCGGCGACCAGCCACGGTGGACCGTCGTTGAGAGTCCGCTGGGTGAGCCAACGAAATGGACCAGAAGTGAACAGAGATAACGGATCGGACGGCGGACAGCGCGGGCGCGGCGACTACGGTGACAGGCGCCCAGGCGGAGGTGGCAGGAGCGGCGGCTACGGCTCTCGCGGGCGAGACTCCGGCGGCGACCGTCCGTTCCGTTCCGATGACAGGTCGCGCCCCTACGACCGCGGTGAGCGCGGTCCTCGGCGCGACGATCAGCGAGACGACCGCGGCGGGCGCCGCGAGGGCGAGGAGCGCCGGCCGTACCGCGACCGCGACGACTCCGGTCCCCGCCGTGAGGGCGGGTACCGCGGTCCCAGGCGCGAAGGGGACGATCGCGGGCCCCGGGGTGACGGCGGCCGTACCTATCGGGACAGAGACGATCGCGGTCCGCGCCGTGAGGGTGGCTACGGCGACCGGCGTGAAGGCGGTTACTCCGGCGGTGGCCGGCGCGAGGGCGGGTTCCGCGACGACCGCGGGCCGCGTCGTGAAGGTGGCTTCCGTGATGATCGGGGTCCCCGTCGTGAGGGTGGCTTCCGTGATGATCGCGGGCCGCGTCGTGAGGGCGGCTTCCGCGACGACCGTGGGCCGAGGCGCGAAGGCGGCTTCGCCGGGCGTCGTGAAGGTGGTTACGAGGACCGGGGTCCGCGTCGGGAGGGCGGCGAGGAGCGCCGTACCTACCGCGACCGCGACGACTTCCGGCCGCGCCGCGAGGGCGGCGGTTACGGGCAGCGCCGCGAAGGCGGGCCCAGTGATGACCGTGGGCCGCGTCGTGAGGGCGGCTTCCGTGATGATCGGGGTCCGCGTCGTGAGGGTGGCTTCCGTGATGATCGCGGTCCGCGTCGTGAGGGTGGCTTCCGTGATGATCGGGGTCCCCGTCGTGAGGGCGGATCCCGCGATGACCGCGGGCCGCGCCGTGAGGGCGGGTTCCGCGACGATCGCGGGCCGCGGCGTGAGGGTGGCTTCCGCGATGACCGGGGTCCCCGTCGTGAGGGCGGATCCCGCGACGATCGCGGGCCGCGCCGTGAGGGCGGGTTCCGCGACGATCGCGGCCCCAGGCGTGAAGGCGGGTTCCGCGACGACCGTCCCAGCAGAGGCGGTTACGGCGAGCGGCGCGAGGGCGGCAACTACACCGACCGCGGCCCCCGCCGTGAGGGCGGTGGCTATGCCGATCGCGGCCCTCGTCGCGAGGGCGGTGGCTATGCCGACCGTGGCCCCCGCCGCGAGGGCGGTGACTCTTCCGACCGTGGCCCTCGTCGTGACGGTGGTGGCTATGCCGACCGCGGCCCCCGCCGCGAGGGCGGCTACGGCGACCGGCGCGAAGGCGGTGGTTACGGCCGTCGTGAGGGCGGGTTCCGCGACGACCGCGGACCGCGCCGCGAGGGCGGCGACCGTGGCGGCTACGGTGACAGGCGTGAAGGCGGTTTCCGCGACAGGGGCGACCGCCCGTTCTCCCGGGAAGGCCGCGAGGAGCGTCCCGGCGAGGGGACCCGCGCGAGGTACGGCCGCGGCGACCGCGACGGCGCTGCCGAGGCGCCGCAGCGCGAGAAGCTGCCCGAGGTGGCGCCCGACATCACGGTGGACGAGCTCGACAAGGAAGTCCTCGAGGAGCTGCGCTCGCTGCCTGGCGACCTAGCCGACCTCGTCGGCCGGCACCTCGTCGCCGCCGAGCGGGCGCTGGAGGAGGACGACCCGGACCGGGCGCACGAGCACACGAAGGTGGCGCGCAGGTTCGCGGCTCGCATCGGTGTCGTACGCGAGGCGGCGGGCATCGTCGCCTACCGCGCGGGTCACTTCTCCGAGGCGCTGAGCGATCTGCGGGCGGCCAGGCGGATGACGGGCTCGGACGCGTACCTGCCGGTCATGGCCGACTGCGAGCGCGGCATGGGCCGTCCGGAGCGGGCCATCGACCTCGTACGTTCGCCAGAAGCGGAGCGCCTCGACCGGGCCGGCCGCATCGAGCTGACCATCGTCGAGTCCGGCGCCCGCCGCGACCTGGGCCAGCACGACGCCGCCGTGATCACCCTGCAGCGCCTCCCCGAGCTGCGCGACCCGCAGCCCCGGCCGTGGTCGGCGCGGCTCGCGTTCGCGTACGCCGACGCGCTAGCCGACGCCGGGCACCAGGACGCTGCGACGGACTGGTTCGGGCGGGCGATGGCGTTCGACGAGGACGGCGAGACGGAGGCGGCCGAGCGGTACGCGGAGCTGACTGGTGCCGTCATCGAGGACGTCGAGGAGGACTTCGACGACGAGGACGACGCCGGGGACGTGGCCGTGGTGGAGGACGAGGCGGACGACGCCGCCGCTCTCGCCGAGGCCGGTGACCTCCTGGAGTCCGAGGTCGCCTCGGATGAGTCCGATGAAGAGGCCGAGGGGCCCGGCGCTGCCGAGGCTTCGGAGGCTGACTCCGCTGCGGGGGATGACGACGCTGACGTCGTTGCCTCTTCGGAGGAAGCTGCGGAGGAGGCGGAATCCGCTCTAGAGTCCGCCGAGGCCGCCCAGGCTACTGAGGCGGTTCCGGCTCCGGAAGCTGTCGACGATGCTGAGGCCTCGCCGACTGCGGAGACCGCCGACGTCGATGAGGCTGTCGAGGGCGCGCAGGCCGACGAGGCTGACGAGGTGAAGGAACAGACGGCTGGGGTGCCTGGGATCACGCCGGCGTTCATCGAGCCGAACTTCGGTGACGTCCTGAACGATGATGCTGAGGCGTCTGAGGACAAGCCCAAGAGCGAGTAGAACCGCTCCATTCACTGCGCCCGCCGCATGGGTCTTCCCTGTTGGGAAGGCTCGTGCGGCGGGTTCGCCGTTTCTCGGCGCTGGACGTCACGCCGTCACGCCGTCACGCCAGCCAGACCGGTCACGAGCCACTCCGACGTGGCGGCCACTCCACTCACGCGCCCCTCCACCACGCGCCCGTCCCGGTGCCACGCGCCCGTCACACCGCCACGCGCCCGTCCCGGTGCCACGCGCCCGTCACACCGCCACGCGCCCGTCATGCCGCCACCTGCCGTCACGCCTTCACGCGGCCCGCCACCTGCCGGTCACGCCGCCACCCGCGCGTCACCCTTCACGCGCCCGCCACCCGCCCGTCACGGCGCCACCCGCGGGCCACACCGTCCCGCGTCCGCCACACCGTCATGGAGAGAGGCGATCCAGCCAGTGCAGGATCCCCGCGACGTTCGACCCCACACCGCTCAACAACTCAACCTGCTCAGCCCTGGCCTCATCCGGCGTCGCCCCGTAGCGCTCATCGACGCGCTCCCTCACCATGGCAACAGCATGATCCAGATCCATGCCCTCCGAATGAGCCTGCCGAGTGAGATCAACCCAAACCCGAAGCTCCTCCGCCGACCGCTCAAGCGTCTCCTGAACGGCCTGAACCGGCCCATAGTGGCTGAACAGCAACCTCTGTGGCCCAAGCGCCCCGAACAACGCAATCGAGTCCAGAGCGGTCTTCAGGTCAAAGTCCGGCGGCGGAGTGGCGGGACGAAGATCACCGGTCTCAGGCAGATAGACACCGGCCGCATCACCGACATACAGATCACCGGTGGCGGAATCGACCAGCCCCACGTGGTGCTTCGCGTGGCCAGGCGAGTAGTGGCTGTTCAGCGTGCGCCCGTTGCCGAGGTCGATGGCGCCGGTGTCGCCGAGCGCGACGATGCGTTCGGCCTCGGTTGGGGTCAGCTCGCCGAAGAGCGTGTCGAGCCGATCACCCCACACCATGCGCGCGCTGGCCATCAGCCGTGACGGCTCGGCGAGGTGGCGGGCGCCCTTCTCGTGTACGACGACCTGCGCGGACGGGAAGAACCTGGCGATGTCGCCGACACCCCCTGCATGATCCAGGTGAATGTGGGTCACCACGACCGTGGCCAGGTCGTCGGGGCCGACACCGAGCGAGGCGATCGCCTCCCGTACGACGGGGGCCGAGGTCGAGGTACCGGTCTCCACGAGGCAGGGCCGGTCACTCAGGATCAGATAACCAGCCGTGATCCCCGAGAACCCGGCCATTTTGGTGTCGATCTCATAGACGTCGCCGCCGAGCGCGGTGATGTTGTCCACAGGCACTTCCAAGCCTCCCGCCGTTATCCCCAGAACGGCGTTCAGCCGATCCGGCCACCCCCACATCGTAGAGAGTGATCTCGACCACAGCACCAATCGGAGGACGACCGTGGATCGAAACGAAGTCTTGCTGGTGGGAAGGCTGTCAGCCCCGGCCGAGGAGCATCCCCTGCCGAGCGGCGACACCCTGACGAAGTGGCGCATCATCGTCCGCCGTCGCCGCCACAGACGCGGGGCGGCGCTGAGCGACAGCATCCCGTGCATCACGTTCGACGCGGACACGGCCGCCCTCGTCCGCGCCATGAAGCCCCACGACCTGCTTGAGGTGATCGGCTCGTTCCGTTGCCGGGTCTACGGCCCATCGACCGGCAAGAGGTGGCGCTACGAGGTCGAGGTCAGCTCCGCCAAACCGTACGAACAAGCCGAGCCGGCCGACCCCATCACCACCCCGGCGGCCGGTGCGGCATCCGAGCCCGTCACCATCCCGGCGCCCGACGCCGTGGCCGTTCCCGCTCAGCGCCTCGCCGACCTGATACCGCGGCAGGTGCCGTACCTGGCACCGACCGGCTGATCTGGCTGATCTGGCTGGTCGCCGCGATGAGCGCGATCGGTCCGGAGGGTACCGGTCGGGGATTGGTGACACCGGAGGGGCGGGGCCGGTGCCAGAACGAGGCCCAGCAGCCTGAGCGGCGGGATACGAGGGCTTTTTGCGGACTGGGTGAAGGGTTGCGGCCTGCGCAGGAGGACCGGGCTGGCCTGGGCTGAAGGGCTGGGCTGCCCGTGTCGGAAAGTTCGGCTGGTCTGTACTGGCCTGCGTTAGAAGGCTGGGCTGGCCCTGTGCCCACGGGCTGGGTTGTAGTGGAAGGCTGGGCGAGCCTTGGGCTCCTGGGCTGGCTGGGGTGTGCTCGTGGCCTGGCCTGGCCTGGCCTGGCCTGGCCTGGGCTGGTCTGGAAGGCCGCGCTGGAAGGCCGCGCTGGAAGGGCTGCCTCAACCTGTGGCGAATGTACGAAGAACGAGGCCGGTCCGTGGCTTGGGGCCGAAGGAGGTGGATTTGCGGGGCACTCGCTCGCCGCCGGCGGCAACCGCCAGCACGTCGTCGATCGCGAGCGGCTTGAGAAGGACAGCGGTGCCGCCGGTCTGGATGGCTAGCCGTACAGCGGCGTCCGTGTCGTGATGGACGATGCGTACGGTCTGGTCGTTGTCACGCATGCCCCACACCACAGGCAGGACGAACTCGGAGAGTACGGAGGTGTTCAGGGAGTTCCAGCGGTCGGAACGGTCCGGCGGCATGGCGCGGGCGAGCTGCACCGGGTCCGGGTCGGTGAGCAGGTGCGAGCCGTCCTCGCCGGCCAGCAGGAAAGCGGGCTCCGAGGCCCTCTCGAGCGCGGCCAGACCGGCCGACAGGTCCTTGTAGTCGTGCACCTGCCACGAGGTCTTGGCCCTGGACACCGCTTCGTTCAGGGGAAGACCCTGGACGACGCGGTGGATGGCCTTGAGGTCGGGCGGGTACGCGCGGGAGTCGACGAGCAGCGCAAGCCCGAAGTCCCACGGGCCCAACGCTGACGCGTCGTACTCGTGCAGGTCGTGGTGGGTGGCACGTTCCTGGCGTTGGAGGACGCGGTAGGTGGCGTAGCGGTGGTGGCCGTCGGCGATCAGGGCTTGGCGAGCCTGGAGGTCGGCGTTGATGGCGGCGATCTCCTCCGGGGCGGTGATCGCCCAGAGGCGGTGTGTGAGGCCGTCCTCGGTTCGTGCGGCGACGAGGGGGTGGCGGGTCGAGGCCACCTCGTCCACCAGGCGGGTGGCTGTGCCGTCGTCGCCGTCGTAGAGGAGGAAGATGGGTTCGAGGTTGGCCTGGGTGGTGCTCATCAGGGCGAGGCGGTCGGCGATGGGGCCGGGGAAGACGTCCTCGTGGGGGAGGATGATGCGCTGTCCGGGGTCGGCCAGGCCGACGTCGCCGATCAGGCCGCGTTGCAGGACGTCCGGGCCGGTCTGCTCGTAGACGTAGAGCGCGGGTACGTCGTCCGGAGCCAGCACGCCCGAGTCCAGCCACTCCTTGAGGGTGTCCCTGGCCACGGCGTACCGGGGCTGGAGAGGTGTCTCTCCGGTGGGGGAGGTCGGGTCGGGACGGAACTGGGGTGGTGCCGGTTGAGGGCCCGGAGTAGTTGGGCTGTTCAGGGAGGACGTGGGTGGGCTGGCGGGGCCCGCCCAACTGAGGCTTACGAGAGAGCGTGGTTGGGATGGGGGAGGAGCGGGCTGGTCGGGGGCGGAGTCCGCTCGTGGCCCGGGGGCGGTGGCTGATGACACGGGGTGTGTCACAGGTGCTGCGCCGGCCTTGGACGCGGGGTGCGCTTTCTCGGTGGTGGTTAGAGGCGTCGTGGCGTCGGTGTCTCTGGTGTCCGCCGGGTCAGTGGTGACTTGGGATTCAGGCCGGGTTTCGGTGGTGCTGGGGGAGGAGTTGCTTCGGGACGAGCAGGGAAGGATGAGGCGGACGACGTTGTTCGGGTGAGAGTCCAGCAGGACCTCTACGTCGGCGTCGGAGATCAGGTCGTACGGCGGGGAGGTCACCTTGGCGGGATCTTCGACAGCGAAACGCACGCCTCGGAAGGGCCGTAGCACCAGTCCAGCAGGTACCGGCAGTTCAGGAGTCCCCATACCGGGCATGCTCCCATAAATGCTTGCCCCTTCCAGAAGTCGCCCCATGGTTGCAGTCGTGTCCGTTCGCGGCAGGTCGGAGCCGGGTCGCCGTCAGCGATGAAGGAGTTCTCACGCATGGGTCAGGATGGGAATGTTCGAGATGAGAGCGCGGGTGCTCCGTGGGGCGGTGTTTACGACTGGTACCAGCGTGGGGTGAAACTGCTGCAGGAGGGCAGCCCCGCTGCGGCTGCGGCGTTGCTGGAGCGGGCCGCCGCGGCTGAGCCCGAGTCGCGGAGCATTCTGGAGGCGCTGGCGCGGGCGCAATTCAATTCGCGGCAGTACGCGGAGGCGGCGGCCAGCTTTCGGCAGATCGTGGATGCCAATCCGGCCGAGGATTATGCCTACTTCGGGTTGGGGTTGGCGTTGTGGCGGACCGGTGATGTGGAAGGGGCTCAGGAGCCGCTGGCCATTGCTGTTGCGATGCGGCCTGATGAGCGGAATTACGTGTCGGCTCTGAAGAGTGTGCGGGCGACTTTGCGGGCCCGTCGGGAGATGTAGGCGTGGGTGTGGGCGTGGGGTGGGTGCGGGTGGGGCGTGAGGTCGGGGGCGGCTGGGCTTGGATGGGCCTGTCCAGGTGCCTGTACGGCGTAACAGTCGCGCCTCAGGCCATGGAATGCACGTAGCGCCACATCGCGTCTCGCTCCGGAACCGCACCGCGTCTCGCCCCGACTGCACGCAGCACTGCACCACGTTTGGTTCTGACCGCACGAAGCACCGCGCCACGTGTTCCGTTCCGATGGCACGCAGTACCGCACGACGTGTTCCGTTCCGGATGGCACGCAGTACCGCACGACGTGTTCCGTTCCGGATGGCACGCAGTACCGCACGACGTGTTCCGTTCCGGATGGCACGCAGTACCCGCACTGCGTCCCGTTCCCGAGGCGCACGCAGCACCACACCGCTCGTCCCGGACCACGCGCAGCCCCGCTCCCGCGTCTCATCCCGGATCGCATGTAGCACCACACCATGTCCCGGACCGCACGAGCCCTCGGGCGTTCTGGGGGGCGTGGGTTCAGGGGTGGTGGGTCAGAGTTGGTGGCGCTGGGCGTTGGCGGTGATGGCGGAGCGGAGGTAGGCCGCCAGGCCCGGGGCGGTGGCGTCGAGGGAGGTGGTGAAGCGGGGATCTGAGACGTACAGGTCTCCGAGGCCGCGGTGGATCTCGTAGGTGCACTCGTAGAACCAGCGGGAGATGTGGGCACGGTGTTCTTCCGCCAGGTCCATGGCCACGTCGCCGTCCGCTGGGGAGCCTGAGCGGAGGGCGTTCGCGAGGCGGGTGCCGAGGTCGCCTGCCTCCGCCTTGGAGCGCTTCCAGTCCTCCTTGGTGTAGGAGGACGAGCGGCGCTTGGCGTCCGACCAGGCGTCCGTGCCGTCCCAGCGTTGCTCTGCCTCGGTGGCGTGTGCGTCCGGGTCGAAGTCGCCGAAGAGTTCGGCGCGGTCCTCGGCGGTGAGGTTGAGGCTGGCCGACATGGTCGTCCTTTCTCTGGGTGGGTACGAGGGCGACGCTAAAGTCTCACGCAACGTGAGAGTCAAACGGGAAGAGGCGTTGTGCTGATCGACGGCTATGACACCCTGCTGCTCGACCTCGACGGGGTGGTTTACCTGGGCAGCCACGCGGTGCCAGGGGCTCCGGAGGCGCTGGAGGAGGCGCAGCGGCGCGGCGCGCGGCTGGCGTACGTCACCAACAACGCCTCACGCACGCCGGCGGCGATCTCGGCGCATCTGCGGGAGCTGGGTGTGCCCGCCTCGGCCGAGGACGTGGTGACCTCGGCGCAGGCTGCCGCGCGGTTGATCGCTGAGCGGGTGCCGGCCGGGGCGAAGGTGCTGGTGGTCGGTGGGTCCGGGCTGCGGCTGGCGGTGCGGGATCGGGGGCTGCGGCCTGTTTCGACGGCTGCCGAGTCGCCTGTCGCGGTGGTGCAGGGGATCGCGCCCGGGTTGTCGTACGGGCTGCTGTCGGAAGGGGCGCTGGCGGTGCGGCAGGGGGCGTTGTTCGTGGCGTCCAACGCTGACAGCACCATGCCGACCGGGCGAGGGGAATTGCCGGGGAACGGGGCGATGGTGCGGGTGATCGCGCATGCCACCGGGGTTGAGCCGATTTATGCGGGTAAGCCGGATCCGCCGCTGCATCGGGAGTCGATGATTCGTACGGGGGCGCGGCGGCCGCTCGTTGTCGGGGATCGGCTCGATACCGATATCGAGGGGGCCTCGAATGCGGGGGTCGAGAGTTTGCTGGTGTTGACCGGGGTGGCGACGGCGGTCGATGTGCTGACTGCTGAGCCTCGGCATCGGCCCACGTATGTCGGGGAGGATTTGGGTGCCTTGCTTGTGCCTTATCCCGAGGTGCGGGATGGGGCTTGTGGGGGCTGGCGGGCCGAGTGGCGGGACGGGGTGCTGCGTCTTGAGGGGGAGGGCAGCCGGATTGATGGGTTGAGGGCTGCTTGTGATGCGGCCTGGGCGGTGGCGGGCGAGGGGAGGGTTGAGGAGGACGCGGTCAAGCCGGTCCTCGATCGGGTGGGGTAGTGGGCTGGGACGAGGCCCGAGTCGCGCGGTTGGTGGGGTGGCAGGGGCGTGAGCCGCTGAGGGCTGCGGGTTGGATGGGCCGCATGAAGCTGGGGTCGGATAAGCGCAGAGGGCTTGCGGGGGTGACGAGGCGCGACAGGGCTGCTGGGCGGACGAGGCGCGGGGCCGCCTCCGGCCGCCCCAGGATGAGGTGGGGGGCGTCGATGATCGGGCCCATAGTGCTTCATGCGTCGCCTAATAATTAATGAGATCATTAAGTAGAACGGACGCGTCAGGAGTCCGGCCGAGGCACTGGGACGCCCGGCCGGACGTTCAGATCAGCCGGCGCAGGCGCAGCAGGTCGCCGAAGCTCGCGTCGATCTTCACCCGCCCCCCGAGCAGCGCCCGAGCCAGATCGAGCTCCCCGTCGACCAGCGCGACCAGATCGTCGCTCACGATCGTGAGCTTGACGTCGGCGGCCTTGCCGTCCGCCGGCGGCTGCTCCGTGAACGGGTCCAGCCCCCCGTGGTGCAGCCGGCCGTAGAAGATCACGTCGAGGTCGGACACCCGGCAGCTGACCGTGCGCTCGACCACGTGTTTGGCACGGTCCGCCTCGTCGATCTCGTCGAACTGCGCGACGAGCTTGCCCAGTGCCGCCCGGCACTCCTCGACGCTTGCCATGATGAGCATCCTTTCTTCCCTTTGCGGACGGTAGCGTTCCACATCAGTAGCACCCCCGTATGTGCTTCAACGCGTGACACGCCTGCCAAGGTCCCGGTCGCTCGCGGGAGGCGTTACGGTCGAGTCATGAGTGTGGTGCCGGAGGAGACCGGTGACGAGCGGGTCGACGCCATCGTGGCCGGCCTCGGGCGGCTGGGCGAGCTGCCCGTGAGCGAGCACGTCGCGGTCTTCGACGAGGCGTTCTCCGCGCTGGAGAGCACGCTGTCCGCGGTGGAGGAGCCGACGCCGGGAGAGTCCGTCCGGTGAGTCGCAGGATCCGTCTCGACAGCGAGCTCGTCCGCCGCGGCATGGCCCGTTCGCGCGAGCAGGCCGCGCAGCTCATCGAGGACGGCCGGGTCAGCGTCGGCGGCCAGCGGGCCCGCAAGCCGGCCACCCAGGTCGACACCGCCTCCGCCATCGTCGTGGCCGCCTCGGAAGACGGGCCCGACTACGTTTCGCGGGGAGCGCACAAGCTGCTCGGCGCGCTCGACACGTTCGAGATCCTGGAGGTGGCGGGCCGCCGCTGCCTCGACGCGGGCGCGTCCACGGGCGGGTTCACCGACGTGCTGCTGCGCCGCGGCGCGGCGCACGTGCTGGCCGTGGACGTCGGTTACGGGCAGCTCGCCTGGCCGCTGCGCAACGACGAGCGCGTGACCGTGATGGAGCGCGTCAACGTGCGCGACCTGACCCCCGAGATGGTCGGCGAGCCGCCGACGCTGATCGTGGGCGACCTGTCGTTCATCTCGCTGCGGCTGGTGCTGCCCGCGCTGGCCGGGGTGGCCGCGCCGGAGGCCGACTTCGTGATGCTGGTGAAGCCGCAGTTCGAGGTGGGCAAGGACCTCGTCGGGGCGGGCGGCGTCGTACGGGATCCTGAGCTGCGCGCCCGCTCGGTGCGTGACGCCGCGGCCAAGGCGCTGGAGCTGGGGCTGAGCGTGCGCGGCGTGACCGCCAGCCCGCTGCCCGGGCCGTCGGGAAATGTGGAGTATCTGCTCTGGATGGGCAAGGGGGAGGGCGCGCCGCAGGTCGCCGACCTCGACGCCGACATCCAGCGTGCCGTCGCGGAAGGGCCGCAATGAATCGGGCCGCAGTCAATCGGGCCGCAGGGAATCGCACCGTGCTGGTCGCCGTGCACACCGGGCGCGGCGCCGCCGTCGAGAGCGCCCGGCTGGTGATCAACCGGCTGGTCGACGCCGGGATCACCGTCAGGGTGCTCGACACCGAGTGCGAGGAGATCGGCTGCGGCGGGGCCGAGGCGGTGCCCGCCGATCCCGGCGCCGCCAAGGACGCCGAGGTCATGATCGTGCTCGGCGGCGACGGGTCGCTGCTGCGCGCCGCCGAGCTGGCCAGGCCCGCCGGCACCCCGCTGCTGGGCGTCAACCTGGGGCACGTCGGGTTCCTGGCCGAGGCCGAGGTGGCCGACCTGGCGGCGGCGGTCGACAGCGTCGTGGCCGGCCGCTACGACGTCGAGGAGCGGATGACGGTCGATGTTCTCGCCCGGCAGAACGGCCGGGTCCTGGCCGACACCTGGGCGCTGAACGAGGCCACCGTCGAGAAGCAGGAGCGCATGCTGGAGGTCGTCGCCGAGATCGACGGCCGGCCGCTGTCCAGGTGGGGGTGCGACGGGGTGATCTGCGCCACTCCCACCGGTTCCACCGCGTACGCGTTCTCCGCCGGCGGGCCCGTCGTCTGGCCCGAGGTGGAGGCGCTGCTCATGGTGCCCATCAGCGCGCACGCGCTGTTCGCCAAGCCGCTGGTCGTCTCGCCCCGCTCCACGCTGGCCGTGGAGATCCTGCCGGACACGCCCGGCGGGGTTCTGTGGTGTGATGGAAGGCGCAGATTCGAACTCCCGTCCGGAACCCGGGTCGAGGTCCGCCGGGGCGCCGAGCCGGTGCGCCTGGCGCGGCTGCACGGTGTGGAGAGCACCGGCGCGCCGTTCACCGACCGGTTGGTGGCCAAGTTCGAGCTTCCTGTCCAGGGGTGGCGCGGAAGGGCGCGACCCTGAGTGAATGGAGGTAAGAGCGCGTAGGATCACGTGGGCAGTGACGGGCCGCCCGCGAGCGGTCCGTCGAAGGCAGCGGCGTCAGACACGGCAGTGAACGGGAGTGGGCAGTGCGACCGAGGGTCGAGGAGGTCCGCATCCAGGGGCTCGGCGTCATCGACGAGGCCGTGCTCGAGCTTTCGCCTGGCTTCAACGTGGTCACCGGCGAGACGGGTGCGGGCAAGACGATGGTCGTGACCGGGCTCGGGCTGCTGTTCGGCGGCCGGGCCGACCCCTCGCGCGTGCGGCCGGGGGCCGACAGGGCGAGCGTGGAGGGCACGCTGGTCATCGAGCCGGGCGGGCGCGTGGCCCAGCAGGTCGAGGACATCGGCGGCGCGGCCGAGGACGGCGAGCTGATCATCTCGCGTACGGTCTCGGCCGAGGGCAGGTCCAGGGCGTGGCTCGGCGGGCGCACGGTGCCCGTGGGCACGCTGACCTACCTGGCCGACGACCTGGTGGCCGTGCACGGGCAGATGGACCAGCAGCGGCTGCTGCAGCCCGCCAGGCAGCGGGCCGCGCTCGACCGTTACGCCGGCAACGACCTGGTCAAGCCGCTGCGCGCGTACTCGCAGGCGTACAAGCGGCACAAGCAGGTCGCCGCGCAGCTCGAAGAGCTGACCACCAGGGCCAGGGAGCGGGCCCAGGAGGCCGACATGCTGCGCTTCGGCCTGGAGGAGGTCGAGAAGGTCAACCCCAAGGCGGGCGAGGACGACGAGCTGCGCGGCGAGGAGGAGCGGCTCTCGCACGCCGACGCCCTGCGCAGCGCCGCCACGACCGCGCACACGGCGCTGCTCGGCGACCCGATGGAGGCCGCGGGCAGCCCGCACGACGTGATCTCGCTGCTGGGGGAGGCGCGGGCCGCCGTCGAGGCGGTGCGCGACTTCGACACCCAGCTCGCCGGCGTGGCCGACCGCCTCGCCGAGGCCGGATACCTCATCTCCGACGTGGCCACCGACCTGGCCGCCTACGCCGAGTCGATCGAGGCCGACCCGGCGCGGCTGGCGTCCGTGCAGGAGCGCCGCTCGGTGCTGTCCAGCCTGATCCGCAAGTACGCCGAGGACAGCGCGGGAGTGCTGGCCTGGGCGCAGCAGGCCGCCGCCCGGCTGTCCGAGCTGGAGGGCGACGACGAGCGCATCGACGAGCTGACCCGCGAGTTTGACGAGCTGACCGCCCGCCTCACCGAGCTGGCCACCGAGCTGACCAACGTGCGCCAGGCCGCCGCCGAGCGGTTCGGCGAGGCCGTCACCGAGGAGCTGACCGCGCTGGCCATGCCGCACGCCAGGGTCGTGGTGCAGCTCACCCAGGCCGAGGAGTTCGGCCCCGAGGGGCGCGACGAGGTGGAGCTGCGGATGGCGGCGCACCCCGCCGCGCCGCCGCTGCCGCTCAACAAGGGGGCCTCGGGCGGCGAGCTGAGCCGCGTGATGCTGGCGATCGAGGTGGTCTTCGCCGGCGCCGACCCCGTCCCGACGTTCGTCTTCGACGAGGTGGACGCGGGCGTCGGCGGCAAGGCGGCGGTCGAGATCGGGCGCAGGCTGGCCAGGCTGGCCCGCACCGCGCAGGTGATTGTGGTCACACACCTGCCGCAGGTGGCGGCGTTCGCCGACCAGCATCTGGTGGTCGAGAAGGCGAGCGACGGCAGCGTCGTGCGCAGCGGTGTCGTGACGCTCAACCACGAGGGCCGCGTACGCGAGCTGTCCCGCATGCTGGCAGGTCTGGAGGACTCCGAACTGGGCCGGGCGCACGCGGAAGAGCTCCTGGGGCTGGCGGCAGCAGACAGGTGATCCTGGGTGACATAGCGGACACGCCGCGTCATGCGTGGCCTCCGCGCTGTTTCGCTCTGGCAGGATGGTCTTGATGAAGGTTCCGGGAAGCAGATTGCCGGGCCTCCGCGGCAGGAAGGTCGAGGGCCTTCCCGGTGTAACGGCAGTGGCGAGAATCGACCGGCGGACCAAGAGGCTCACCAAGCGCCTCCAGCCCGGTGAAATTGCGATTATCGACCACGTCGACGTTGACCGGGTCAGCGCGGAGGCGCTCGTCGCGTGCGGCGCCGCGGCCGTGGTCAACGTCGCCAGCGGCATCAGCGGCCGTTACCCCAACCTGGGGCCACAGATTTTGCTGGACAGCGGCGTGCCGTTCGTCGACAACGCCAACCAGGAGCTGTTCGAGCGCATCAAGGACGGCGACGTCGTCCGCGTTTGCGAAGGGGTCGTCTACCTCGACGACGACGTGGTCGGCAAGGGCGAGCCGCAGACCATGGAGACCGTCGAGGCGGCCATGGCCGAGGCGCGCGCCGGTCTCGCCGTGCAGATCGAGGCTTTCGCCGTCAACACGATGGAGTACGTTCGCGGTGAGGGCAAGCTTCTCATCGACGGAGTCGGCGTGCCTGAGATCCGCACCCCCATGGAGGGCAGACATGTCCTCATCGTGGTGCGCGGATATCACTACAAGGAAGACATCGCCACGCTGCGCCCGTACATCCGCGAGTACCGTCCGGTCCTCGTCGGCGTGGACGGCGGCGCCGACGCGCTGCTGGAGGCCGGCTACCTGCCCGACGTGATCGTCGGCGACTTCGACTCCGTCTCCACCAAGGCCCTCACCTGCGGCGCCGAGCTCGTCGTGCACGCCTACCGCGACGGCAGGGCGCCCGGCCTGGAGCGCGTGCACCAGCTCGGCCGCGAAGCGGTCATCTTCCCCGCCACCGGCACCAGCGAGGACATCGCGATGCTGCTGGCCGACGACAAGGGCGCCGAGCTCATCGTCGCGGTCGGCACGCACGGCACGCTGGAGGAGTTCCTCGACAAGGGCCGCTCCGGCATGGCCAGCACCTTCCTCACCCGGCTGATCATCGGCAGCAAGCTCATCGACGCCAAGGGCGTCAGCAGGCTCTACCGCAGCCGCATCACCACCTCCCAACTGCTCCTGCTCGTGATCACAGCGCTGATCACCATGGGGGTCGCGCTGGGCCTGTCGCCTCTCGGCCGCACCTGGCTGAACGGCCTGCAAGACCTCTGGAACGCATTCATCTTCTGGCTGGTCGGACTCTTCTCGTGATCGATTTTCGCTACCACCTCGTCTCCATCGTCGCGATCTTCCTGGCCCTCGCGGTGGGGATCGTCCTGGGCACCACGCTGCTGCAGGGGCCGGCGGTCAAGTCCATCGAGGAGGTGACCGCGGGGCTCACCGCGTCCAACGACGAACTGCGCGCGCAGATCGACACGCTGCGCGGGCGCGAGGCGGGCAACGACCAGTTCATCATCTCCGCCACCGGCGACCTGGTGGCCGGTGACCTGACCGGGCAGCGGGTGCTGCTGGTCGAGTCGCCCGGCTCGAGCAACGCCGTACGCGAGGCCTCCGAGCAGGTGCTCGACCAGGCGGGCGCCGAGATCTCCGGACGCGTCGCGCTGAGCGAGAAGTTCTTCGACCCCAAGAACAAGGGCGTGCTCGACGGCCTGGTCAACCAGCTCAAACCGGTCAACATGGTCTTCCCCGCCACCGCCACGAGCTGGGACAGGGCCGCCGCGCTGCTCGCCGCCACCCTGGTCACCACCGACCAGGCCCAGGGCGGCACGCCCAACCCGGCCACCGCCGACGTCGTCAGCACGTTCGAGGCGGGCGGGCTGCTCTCCACCGAGGGCGACCCGGTCAAGCGGGCCACGCTCGTGGTGATGTTCGCGCCGGAGAAGGCGTACGAGGGCGAGAACGCCGAGACGCAGGCGGGCGCCATCGTCTCCGTCGCCGACGGGCTCGACGTCGGCAGCCAGGGCGCGGTGCTGGCAGGGACGGCCGACGCCGCGGCCTCGGCCGGCGACGCGATCAGCGCCGTGCGCGACGAGGGCGAGGTCTCCAAGCGCGTGTCCACGGTCGATACCGCCGACATGCCCGTGGGGCGCGTCGCGATCGTCTACTCTCTGCGGGAGCAGCTGTCCGGGCGTGCCGGCCAATACGGCGTGGGCAAGGGAGCCTCGGCCCCCATCCCCGCGGTGACGTCCGCGACTCCGTCACCCACCACCACGTCAGGGAGCTGACATGCCTGCCAGCCGGGCCCGTGGCCTGCTGTACGCCATCGCCGGAGCCGCGATCGGCGCCGTGGCCGCCCGCGCCGCCTACGCGGCCTTCACCCGCGACCGGCCCGCCGACCTGAGCGGCCGCTGGACCAGGAAGAACCACCGCGGCGAGCCCATCACCCTGCTCGAAGGCCCCGCGTTCGCGGCCGGAGCGGGAGCCGCCGCCGCGCTCGCGCCCGGCCTGCCGCCCAAGGTCCGCGCGGCCGCGCTGCTCGCGGGCGCCGGCAGCGGCGCGGTGGGGGCCTACGACGACCTGTACGGCACCGCCTCGTCCAAGGGCTTCAAGGGGCACCTCAGCGCCCTGGCCCGCGGCGAGGTCACCAGCGGCGCCGTCAAGATCCTCGGGATCGGCGCCAGCGGCCTGGCCGCCGCCGCCCTCGTCTCCGACGGCCCCGCCGACACGCTGGTCAACGGCGCGACCATCGCCGCCACCGCCAACCTCGCCAACCTCTTCGACCTGCGCCCCGGCCGCGCCATCAAGGTCGGCCTGCTGACCGGCGGGCCGCTGCTGGCCGCGGCGCTGCTGGGCGGCTGGCCCGCCACCGCCGCGCTGGCGGCCGCCCCGCTGGGCGCCGCCGCCGCGCTGCTGCCCGACGACCTCGGCGAGCGCGCGATGCTCGGCGACGCCGGCGCCAACGCGCTGGGCGCCCTGCTCGGCCTGGCCGCCGTCACCGGGCTCAACAGGCCCGGCCGGTACGCCCTGCTGGGCACCGTCGTGGCGCTGACGGCGGCGGCGGAGAAGGTCAGCTTCACCAAGGTCATCGCCGGCAACCGCGTGCTGAACAGGATCGACATGCTCGGCCGCCGCCCGGTCGACGCCGTGTGACCCGCGTTCCGCGATTGTCGGTCCGGCCTGCCAGGATGTCTGCGTAACGTGGATGGCTGAGGGAGGCCGGGTGGGTGCGGTGACGGCGCGGGGCGTCGCGGGCGGTGCGATGCTCATCGGGGCGATCACCGTGCTGGCGCGCGTCATCGGCTTCGCCAAGCAGTACGCCTTCGCCGGCACCGTGGGCACCAACTGCCTGTCCACGGCCTACATGACGGCCAACCAGATTCCCAACATCATCTTCGAGGTGGTGGCAGGAGGAGCGCTGGCGGGCATGGTCGTGCCCATGCTGGCCGGCGCGGCCGACCGGGGCTCGCGCGAGCGGGCCGGCTGGATCGGGTCGGCGCTGCTGACGTGGGTGCTGGTCCTGCTCGTCCCGGCCGGCGTGCTGCTGGCGGTGTTCGCCGGGCCGATCACCGGGCTGTTCTTCGGCGGCGCCGTCGCCGGGTGCGACGTCGGTGACGTGAGCGCCGTCGCCACCCGCATGCTCGTCGTCTTCGCCCCCCAGATCCCCCTGTACGGCGTCGCCGTGGTGCTCTACGGCGTGCTCCAGTCGCACAGGCGGTTCACCGGGCCCGCGGTCGCGCCCCTGGTGTCCAGCATCGTGGTCATCGTCGCGTACCTGCTGTTCGTGCCGCTCAGCGGCGGGACGAGCGACCCCGGCTCCCTGCCGCAGCCCGCCGAGCTGGCACTGTCGGTGGGCACCAGCCTGGGGGTGCTGTCGCTGGTGCTGGCCGTGATCGGGCCCGTGGCGCGGCTGGGGCTGCGCTGGCGGCCCACCTTACGGTTCCCCGACGGGGTGGCCGGGCAGGTGCGCAGGCTCGCGCTGGCGGGCATCGCGGCGCTGCTCGCCCAGCAGGCGGCCATGATCGTGGTGCTGGTGCTGTCGAACCACGCGATCGGCAACGGGGCCATCGCCGTCTACAACTACGCGTGGGCGATCTACCTGGTGCCGTACGCGGTGCTGGCCGTGCCCATCGCCACCAGCGCGTTCCCCCGGCTGTCGGCACGGGCGGACGATCCTGAGGAGTTCGCGGCGCTGGCGGCGCGCACGACCCGGGCCGTGGTGCTGGTGTCGGGGCTGGCGGCGGGGGTGCTGGCCGCCGCGTCCGGTCCCGGTGCGGTCGTGTTCCTGGCGAACAAGAGCGAGGTGCCCGCGGGGGAGCTGGCAGCGGCCATCGCGCTGTTCACGCCGGGGCTCGTCGGTTATGGGCTCATCGCGCATCTGAGCCGGGTCCTGTACGCGGCCGGACGGGGGCGCGCGGTCGCCGCCGGGACGGTGGCCGGGTGGGGGGTCGTGATCGTCGCCCAGATCGTCTTCGTGCTGGTGCTGCCCGACGGGTGGAAGATCGGCGGGATGGCGCTGGGGATGAGCGTGGGGATGAGCGTGGGCGGCGGGCTGCTGCTGCGGTCCGTGGTGCGGGCGCGGGGTGCCGCGGCGGTGGCCGGGCTGGTCAGGGCCGGAGCGGCGGCGGTCGCCGGAGGTGTGCTGGGGTACCTGGCAGGGGCCGGGGCGGTGGCGCTGCTCGGGGTGAGCGGCGTGTGGGCGAACGTGGGGGCGGCCGTGCTCGGGGCCGTCGTGGCGCTCGTCGTGGGCGGGGGCGTCGTGGCCCTGGTGGACCGGGGCGACGCGGAGGCGGTGACCGGGTCGTTGCGGCGGGGCGGGAACGGCTGAGGCTCCGGTGAGGAATGCGGGCGGGGGATGCGGCGTGGCGAAGGATGAGACGCCTTGGTGTGAAGCTGAGGCTCCGGTGAGGGGCTGAGGCTCCGGTGAGGGGCTGAGGCTCTGGTGAGGGGCTGAGGCTCTGATGAAGGGCTGAGGCTCTGATGATGGACGTGGTGAGCGGTTGAGGAGGGATCGGGGCGTGCGGGTGGCTTTCGTGCTGGGCACCACGTCCGGCGGCACCGGGCGGCATGTGCTGATGCTCGTGGAGGGCCTCGTGAAGCTGGGCCACCAGGTTTTGGTGATCGGGCCGCGGAGCATCGGCGAGCAGTTCCCGTTCGGGGAGGCGGGGGCCAGGTTCGCGGAGGTGCCCGTCTCCGACCGGCCCGACCCCGTGAACGACGTACGGGCGGTGCTGGCGATCCGGCGGCTGACCCGGGGCGCCGACGTCGTGCACGCCCACGGGCTGCGCGCGGGGGCGCTGGCCGCGCTCGGGCGGCGCGGGCCGGTGGTGACGCTGCACAACGCGCTCACCGCGGGCGGGTTCGTCGGGGTCGTGTACGGGGTGCTGGAGCGGATCGTGGCGCGGCGGGCCGGGCACGTGCTGACCGTCTCGCCGGACCTGGGCGAGCGGATGCGGCGGCTCGGCGCCAGGGACGTGCGGGCGGCCCTGATCGCGGCCCCCGTGCCGAGACCGGCGAAGCGCACGCCCCAGGAGATCAGGGACGAGCTGAAGGCGGGCGAGCGGCCCATCGTGCTCACCGTCGCCAGGCTCGCCCAGCAGAAGGGCCTGGAGACCCTGCTCGACATTGCGGCCGGGCCGTGGCAGGCGGGACGCCAGCCGCTGTTCGTGGTGGCCGGGGGCGGGCCGTTGCGGGGCGAGCTGCAGCGCAGGATCGACGCCGAGGGGCTGCCCGTCGTGCTGCTGGGCAACCGGGACGACGTGCCCGACCTGCTCGGCGCCGCCGTCGCGCTGCTGATGCCGAGCCGGTGGGAGGGGCAGCCGCTCACGCTCAGGGAGGCGCTGATGACCGGCACGCCCGCCGTGGCCTCCGAGGTCGGCGGGATTCCGGAGATTCTCGGGGACGCCGGGATCCTGGTGCCCTACGGGGACGCGGGGAAGTTCCGTGACGCCGTACGAGAGCTGCTGGAAGAGCCGGGAACCGCGCGGACACTGGCGGAGGCGGCCGAGCGGCGCGGGCGGGAGATGCCCGGCGGTGACGAGGTCGTGACGAACGTGCTCGGGGTGTACCGAGCGTAAGCCCCTGAGGATGATTACGCGTGCTCGGCGCGTTCTCATATACTGCCTGGGTTAGGGAGGGGAGTATCCCTTCGCGACAGCCTCGTCATCACGGTGCAGCCCCGCTCCACGGGGCCCCCGGGGCTGCCGGTCCGCAGATCACCGCGGGCGGGAGAGACCTCCGGCGCTGAAGCATGCATGCCGGAGGGTCTGAGTGACTGAACCCCTGTGGGCCTGGATCGCCGTCATCGGCGGTCTCCTCGTTGTCCTTGCCATTGACTTGTGGATCGTCGACCGCGGAGAAGCACGTGAATTCTCCATGCGGCAGGCCGGCTACTGGGTCACCTTCTACGTCGCTCTCGCCGTGGCGTTCGGCGTGCTCCTGTGGTTCACCTCAGGGGGTGACAGAGCCGGCGAGTTCTTCGCGGGCTACATCACCGAGTACAGCCTGAGTGTCGACAATCTCTTCATTTTCTTCATCATCATGAGCCGGTTCGCCGTGCCCAAGGCGTACCAGCACAAGGTGCTGCTCGTCGGCATCCTGCTCGCGCTCGTGATGCGCGGCATCTTCATCGCGCTCGGCGCCGCGGCGCTCGAGCGGTTCAGCTGGCTTTTCTACGTCTTCGGCGCCTTCCTCGTCTACACGGCGATCAACATCGTCCGCCAGCACCTCAAGGGCGAGGACGAGGAGTTCAACGAGAACGTCGTGCTGCGGTGGGTGCGCAGGGCCTTCCCGACCACCGAGGGGTACGTCGGCTCCAAGGTCACCGTCAAGATCGACGGCAAGCGCATGGTGACCCCGATGCTCATTGTGATGGTCGCCATCGGGAGCACCGACCTGCTGTTCGCGCTCGACTCGATTCCGGCGATCTTCGGGCTCACCAAGGACCCGTTCATCGTCTTCACGGCCAACGCGTTCGCCCTGATGGGGCTGCGTCAGCTCTACTTCCTGCTGGGCGGGCTGCTGCAGCGGCTCGTGTACATCAGCTACGGTTTGGCGTTCATCCTGGGGTTCATCGGGGTTAAGCTCGTATTGGAGGCGTTGCACTCCAGCCATGTCTCCTGGGCGCCCGAAATTCCCATCTGGGTGTCGCTCTCGGTCATCGGCGCCACCATGGTCATTGTCACCGTGGCGAGCCTGCTCAAGGCCCGTATCGACGCGCGCAAGGGCGAGGAGCCGCATCCGGAGCAGGTCTAGCGAAATGGGCTTCGAGGCGCTTTGCTTGTGTAGTTGTGCCGTGTAATAGTTGCTGGTTCTGTAACATCACGGCAAAGCGCCCAGTCCAGTCACCACCAAAGGTTGTACGTGTCAGACGATTCTGCTAAGCCGAGCCGCATGAGGCTCGCGCGCGGGGTCTCCCCGTGGCTCCTCCCGACGGCGGCCGCGGCGGCCGCCACCGCTCTGCTGACGCGCCGGGACCGGCGATGGGCGTTCGCGGCGGTGCCGCTGAGCGCGCTCACCGGGGGCATGCTCTGGTTCTTCCGCGACCCCGACCGCACGCCGGGCGAGGGCCGCGTCCTGTCGCCCGCCGACGGCGTGGTGCAGAGCATCGACCCGTGGCCGGACGGCCGCACCCGGGTCGCGATCTTCATGAGCCCGCTGAACGTGCACGTCAACCGTGCCCCCCTTGCGGGAAATGTCACCTCCGTGCAGCATGTGGCAGGTGGGTTCCTGCCGGCGTTCAACAAGGACAGTGACCAGAACGAGCGCGTGGTGTGGCATTTCGAGACCACGCTGGGCGACATCGAGATGGTGCAGATCGCGGGCGCGGTGGCGCGCCGGATCGTGCCGTACCTGAGCGCCGGGGCCAAGGTCGAGCAGGCCGAGCGGATCGGGCTCATCCGGTTCGGTTCGCGGGTCGACATCTACCTGCCCGAAGGGATCGTTCCCGCGGTGTCCGTGGGCCAGAAGACGGTTGCGGGGGTGACCAGAATTGACCGCGGCTGACGCCGGTAGTTGGCAGGCGGACGAGGAAGAACCTCGGGGTCCGGTCGGCAAGGCGTTCCGCCTGTCCGCCGCGGACTCGCTCTCGCTCGGCAACGCCGTCTGCGGGTTCCTGGCGGTGTGCGTGCTGGCCTACTCGGCCATCCAGCAGCTCCAGGTCGACGGCGGCCGGTTCACGCCCGCGCCCAGCTACTTCGCGACCGCCATCGTGCTGCTGCTCATCGGCGCGACCTGCGACCTGTTCGACGGGCTCGTGGCCAGGCGCTTCCGCGCCTCGGCGATGGGCGCCGAGCTCGACAACCTCGCCGACGTCATCAGCTTCGGGTTCGCGCCCGCGTTCATGATCGTCATCTGGGGCGGTTTCACGCAGCAGGTGCCGTTCATGGCGGTGCTGGCCGCCGCGGCGGCCGTGCTCGTCGCCGGCGTGGTACGGCTGGCCAGGTTCGCCTGCGTCAAGACCAAGAGCGGCGACTTCATGGGCCTGCCCATCCCGATGGGCGCCATGACCGTGATCTCGATCGTGCTGCTGTTCCAGCCGAGCATCTGGTCGCTGCTGGCCGTGCTCGGCGTGGCGTGGCTGATGGTCAGCCGCATCGAGTACCCCAAGCCCAAGGGGCAGCTCGCCGCGGTCGTGCTCGGCTGGATCATGGTGAACGTGGCGTTCCTCACGTTCTGGGTGGCCTGGCCCTCGGGCGGCGACCTGCCCATCAAGATCGGGGCGACCATGCAGATCGCGCTCGTGGCGGCCATTCCGCTGCGGGTGCTGTTCTACAAGCGCGAGCAGCGCAGGGAAGCCGAGCGCATCGGGCACTACAAAGGCTAACCGATCCGTAAGTGACGGGATTTTTCGTCATACTTCGGCTTTGATGGAGCCATGTCGGCCACGCCGCGCGAGCACACGCGCACGTACCATCTCGGCAAGCTGGCCACGGAGCTGGAGCAACGCGGGCTGACCGCCCTGCTGCGGTCGCACCCGCCCGCGTTGCGGGTCAGCCATCCCGACACCGTCATGCTGGCTGAGACCGTTGACTGCGTGCCGTTGTCCGAGGGGTGGTTTTATCGGTGGTCTTGGGGGGAGCTTGTCGGGCTTACCGATGATCCTGCCCTTGCGGCCGATCGGATCGTTCATGTGCTGGCGGCTCGGCCCTGAGCCGTCCGTCTGAGCCGCCCGCGCTAGGCAGCGTCACGTGTGCGCCCGCATCGCGCGTCACCTGGCCACGTACGCTCACGTACGCCCGCGGCGCGTCACCTGGTCACGTACGCGCGCCCGCGTCGCGTCACCTGCTCACACGCGCGCGCTCGCAGGTCTGAGCGGCGTGGGCCGGGTGGGGCGGCTTGGGCACGAGCGGCCTGCGCCTGAGAGGCTCGTCTGGGCCGCCCTGCGAGACCGCGCCCCTGAGCGCATGCTTCGCCCGGTGGCGCGGTGGGCGAGCGGGCGGTGTGTGGTGAGTGGCCCGTGGGCGGGCGGCGCGTGGGCAGCCCGCCCTTGGGCGGTGGCGCTGGTTACCAGCCTCTGGCCTTCCATTCCGGCAGTGCGGGGCGCTCCACGCCGAGCGTCGTGTCCTTGCCGTGGCCCGGGTACACCCACGTCTCGTCGGGCAGCCGGTCGAAGATGCGCTCCACCACGTCGGTGTAGAGCTGGTTGAAACGCTCGGGATCCTTCTGGGTGTTGCCGACGCCGCCAGGGAACAGCGAGTCGCCGGTGAACAGGTGATGGCCCGCCTCACCGCCGTCGTACAGCAGCGCGATCGAACCGGGTGTATGCCCCCGCAGATGGATGGCCTCCAGGATGACCGCGCCGACCGTGATCGTGTCGCCGTGCTCGACCGTGCGGTCCACGGGCACGGGGAGGCCGGGGGCGTCGAGCGGGTGGGCGACCACCTGCGCGCCGGTCACCTTGGTCACCTGCTCCAGGGCCTGCCAGTGGTCGCCGTGCTGGTGGGTGGTGACGATCGTGGCGACCGGCTGGTCGTTCATGAGGGCGAGCAGGCGGTCGGAGTCGGCGGCGGCGTCGATGAGCAGGCTCTCACCGGTCTCGGCGCAGCGCAGGAGATAGGCGTTGTTGTCGTACGGGCCGACGGCGAGCTTGCAGATCGTCAGCGCGGGCAGCTCGCGCACGTCGGCGGGGCCGCCGACCTGGACGTCACCTGTGTAGGTCATGGGTAGTCCTTCGGGGGCGTCGCGGGTAGATCAGCGGGGGCCGTCATCGACAGCCACGGTGGCGGCTTTGGAAGATCGACGCCCCCGGGACCTGGCACATGCGACTGCCCCGCGGGCAACAGACTAACGCCCTGACCCCCCGACCTGCCGGTGAGCCAGGCAAGCAGGTCTCGTGGCGTGCCCGTGACGGCGGGTCCGTGACCGAGGCCGGGCCACACTTCGGCCGTCCCGGCGCCGGCGAGTAATGCGCTATTCGGTGCCCTGCCGCTGGCTGCGTCGGCAGGTGGTGCCGCGTCTGGCGTGTCGGTGGGTGGTGCCGTGCCCGGTGCCCCGCCGCCTGCCGTGGTGGTGGGTGGTGCCGTGCCCGGTGCCCCGCCGCCTGCCGTGGTGGTGGATGGTGTCGTGCCGGATGCCTGGCCGCCTGGCGTGCCTGCGGACGATGACGCGCCGGGTCTCGTGCTGTGCGCCGCCGCACCGCCGTGCGATAAGGCGCCCGTTCCGGGGCCGCTTGGGGTGCGGTCCAGGATGACGATCTCGCCGATCGTGGCGTGGTCGGGGGGCCAGGTGCGGAGGCAGTCGTGCAGTTCTCTGCGGACGAACGAGGCGGGCCAGTTCGCGGGGCCGAACCCGGCGGCCAGGTCCACGTGGTGGAAGCCGACCTCGCGCAGACGGCGTACGAGCACGTACCAGGCGGGGTGGGGAGGAGGGCGCATGCCCTGCACCGGCGCCCGCCAGGCGTGCTCGGGCAGGTCGCGGACGGCGGCGGCGAAGCGGGCGGCGCCGTCCTCGACGTCGGCCAGCAGCCGGGCCGCGGGGCGGCGGGCGGTGGCCTCGATCTCGGCGGCCCTCGCCTCGTAGGAAATGTATTGGGGCGTGCGGATGCCGGTCTTGGCCCAGGTCAGGAGGTTGACGTAAGAGTCGGCATTCCTGGCGAGGTGGGTGAGGACGTGTCCTCTGGTCCAGCCGGGCAGGAGGGAGGGGGCGGCGACGTCGGCGTCGGAGAGCGAGGCGGCCGTGGCCAGCAGCTGGTTCGTCGCGGCGGCGAGCTCGGCCTGCAGCGCAGGTAGGACGGTCATGTTCACGGATTTTGTCATCTAGGGTGACTGTGGCAGGGCGGGCATAAAACCGCAGGTCAGGAGGTTGAATGTTGAAGGGCTCCGTCCTGTGGGGGAGTTGGCCGTAACCTGTGAGGGACGGATTTTCGGGGGCCGCGAAGCGGGCCGCCGAAATTGTCGGAGCCGCCGTCTACCATCCCCCGTGGACCTATCCGCCTTTCGACTTCCGGGATCGCCGTGGCAGACCGCCTCATCGTGCGTGGTGCACGAGAACACAACCTCAAGGACGTCTCGCTCGACCTGCCGCGAGACTCGCTGATCGTCTTCACCGGCCTGTCCGGCTCGGGCAAGTCGAGCCTGGCCTTCGACACGATCTTCGCTGAGGGCCAGCGGCGCTACGTCGAGTCCCTGTCGGCGTACGCCCGCCAATTCCTCGGGCAGATGGACAAGCCCGACGTCGACTTCATCGAGGGCCTGTCTCCGGCCGTCTCGATCGACCAGAAGGCCACCAGCAAGAACCCCCGCTCGACCGTCGGCACGATCACCGAGGTCTACGACTACCTGCGGCTGCTGTGGGCGCGCATCGGAAAGCCGCACTGCCCGGTGTGCGAGCGGCCGATCGCCCGCCAGACGCCGCAGCAGATCGTCGACCGGGTGATGGAGCTGGAGGAGGGCACCCGGTTCCAGGTGCTGGCACCGGTCATCAGGCAGCGCAAGGGCGAGTACCTGGAGCTGTTCCGCGAGCTGCAGACCAAGGGCTTCGCCAGGGCCAGGGTCGACGGCACCGTGGTGCGGCTGGAGGAGCCGCCGACGCTGAAGAAGTACGAGAAGCACGACATCGAGGTCATCGTCGACCGCCTGTCGGTCAAGGACACGGCGGTGCGCAGGCTCACCGACTCGGTCGAGACCGCGCTGCAGCTCTCGGGCGGCACGATCACGCTGGAGTTCGTCGACCTGCCGGAGGGCGACCCGGGCCGCGAGCGCTTCTACTCCGAGCACCTCTACTGCCCCTACGACGACCTGTCGTTCGAGGAGATGGAGCCCCGCTCGTTCTCCTTCAACTCGCCCTTCGGCGCCTGCCCCGAGTGCACGGGCCTGGGCACCAAGATGGAGGTGGACCCCGACCTGGTGGTGCCCGACCCCGAGCGCGAGCTCGGCGACGGCGCGCTGCACCCGTGGTCGGGCGGCCACACCAGCGAGTACTTCGCCAGGCTGATCGAGGCGCTGGGCCACACGATGGGCTTCACGCTGGAGACGCCGTGGGACCGGCTGCCGAAGAAGGCGCAGAAGTCGCTGCTGTACGGCCACGACGAGCAGGTGCACGTCCGCTACAGCAACCGCTACGGCCGCCAGCGCTCCTACTACACCACCTACGACGGCGTCATCCCGTGGGTGCAGCGCCGGCACGCCGAGGCCGAGAGCGACGCGGCGCGCGAGCGCTTCGAGGGCTACATGCGGGAGATCCCGTGCCCGGCCTGCAAGGGGGCCAGGCTCAAGCCGGTCAGCCTCGCGGTGACCGTGTCGGGCAGGTCGATCGCCGACGTGTCGTCCATGTCGATCGGCGAGTGCGCCAAGTTCCTGGCCACGCTCAAGCTGTCCGACCGCGACATGCAGATCGCCGAGCGGGTGGTCAAGGAGATCAACGCCCGCATGGGCTTCCTGCTCGACGTCGGCCTCGACTACCTGACCATGGACCGCGCCGCCGCCACCCTGGCGGGCGGCGAGGCGCAGCGCATCCGGCTGGCCACGCAGATCGGCTCCGGCCTGGTCGGCGTCCTGTACGTGCTGGACGAGCCGTCCATCGGCCTGCACCAGCGCGACAACATGCGGCTGCTCGACACGCTGATCAGGCTGCGCGACATGGGCAACACGCTGATCGTCGTCGAGCACGACGAGGACACGATCGCGGCGGCCGACTGGGTCGTCGACATCGGCCCCGGCGCGGGCGAGCACGGCGGCCAGGTCGTGGTCTCCGGCACTGTCCAGGACCTCCTCGCCAGCGAGGAGTCGATGACGGGGGCGTACCTGTCGGGACGCAAGAGCATCGCGATCCCCGCCAAGCGCCGCAAGCGCGACAAGAAGCGGCAGATCACCGTCAAGGGCGCGCGCGAGCACAACCTCAAGGGCGTCGACATCGAGTTCCCGCTCGGGATGTTCACGGCCGTCACCGGGGTGTCGGGGTCCGGCAAGTCGACGCTGGTCAACGACATCCTGTACAACGCGCTGGCCAAGGAGCTCAACGGCGCCCGCACGGTGCCGGGGCGGCACTCGCGGATCAACGGCATGGACCAGGTCGACAAGGTGGTCCACGTGGACCAGTCGCCGATCGGGCGCACGCCGCGCTCCAACCCGGCCACCTACACCGGGGTGTTCGACCACGTGCGCAAGCTGTTCGCCGCCACGGCGGAGGCGAAGGTGCGCGGCTACCAGCCCGGGCGCTTCAGCTTCAACGTCAAGGGCGGGCGCTGTGAGGCGTGCGCGGGCGACGGCACGATCAAGATCGAGATGAACTTCCTGCCGGACGTCTACGTCCCCTGTGAGGTCTGCCACGGCGCCCGCTACAACCGGGAGACGCTGGAGGTCCACTACAAGGGCAAGACGATCGCCGAGGTGCTCGACATGCCGATCGAGGAGGCCCTGGGCTTCTTCGAGGCGATCCCCGCGATCAAGCGGCACCTGCAGACGCTCAACGACGTCGGCCTCGGATACGTCCGGCTCGGCCAGCCGGCCACCACGCTGTCGGGCGGTGAGGCGCAGCGCGTCAAGCTCGCCTCCGAGCTGCAGCGGCGGCAGACCGGCCGGACCATCTACGTTCTCGACGAGCCGACCACCGGCCTGCACTTCGAGGACATCCGGCGGCTGCTCGGGGTGCTCGGGCGGCTGGTGGACGGCGGGAACACGGTCATCGTCATCGAGCACAACCTCGACGTGATCAAGACCGCTGACTGGATCATCGACATGGGGCCCGAGGGCGGGTCCCGCGGCGGCACGCTGGTGGCCAGCGGGACGCCGGAGGAGGTGGCGCTGGTGGACGAGAGCCACACGGGCCGCTTCCTGCGCAAGATCCTCGCTCACTGAGCGGCCGGCGCCCGCCCGTCCTGCAGGGGGAAGGGCGGGCGCACGGACGACGCCGCTCCCGGGCTCGCCGGGCGTGGGGCCGAGCCGTGCCCAGGTCCGGCCGACGTGAGGGTGAGTCGCGCCGGGGTTGCCGGGTGTCGGGGCGGGAGCGCGCCCGGGGCCGGGAGGCGCGGCCGTGTGGTGGGCGCTGGTCCCGGGAGGCACGGGCGTGTGGAGGGCGCTGGGGCCGGGAGGCGCGGGCGCGTGGTGGGCGCTGGTCCCGGGAGGCGCGGGCGTGTGGACGGCGCTGGTCGCGGCGTGTGGTGGGCGCTGGTCTTGGAAGGCGCGGGCGTGTGGACGCGTCCGGGTTAGGGTCCGGCCGGTGTGCGGATGGGGTCGTGCCCGGTGGGAGCGGGACGGGTGCGGCGGCGGCGTCTGGCGGCGTCGCCGCGCTCCAGCCACCACTCGGCCACCAGCAGCGGCAACGTCCAGCCGAGCCAGGCGGCCAGCGCGGCCACCGTGCTGACGAACAGCGCCACGTCACCGTGGAAGGTGGTCTCGAGCTGCGGCTCCAGCATGACGACGATCAGCGCCGTCCACAGCCGGTTGGTGATGATGGACATGGTGAGCGCGAAGCTGCGCACCATCCACCGGCGGTGGTCGACGAACCGCCGCTGCCTGGCCATCCGCCACCCCGCCAGCGTGCACCCCAGCCAGAGCAGCGCCAGCATGACGTCGCTGACCCTGGTGACCGGCCCGTACGGCGTCGCCAGCCCCACCACGAGCCCCAGCAGCCCGCTCGGCAGGCAGCCGCCGAACACGTACACGCGGCCGATGAGCCGGTGGGCGCGGGGATGGCGCGCGCGGAACCACGGCCAGATCTGCAGGCAGCACGTGATCATGGCGATCGAGCCGAACAGCACGTGCATGGACAGCATCACGAAGTGCGGCGGGAAGAAGCCGGGGTCGGGCACCCGTGACCGGCTGGGGTCGAACGACAGGTACGGCGGCAGCGAGAACGCCAGGAACGCGACCGCCACCACCATCAGCGGCGCCACCCACGGCCGCCGCCACCAGCGGGGGCGAGCGGGCGGGCGTTCGGTTGGAAGAGTCATGCGGGCAGCCTGCGGCCCGCGGCTGACGACCGGCCTGCCACGCGCTGACGACCGGCCTGCCACCCGCTGACCGGACCGGGGGCCTGCGTCAATACCCTGGTAACGCCCGCACCTACGGGGGGCAAAAGGCGACACGAGGTGCGGGCTTGTACGGATCACACGATCGGGGGCGGAGCCATGTCGGAAACCGGGCTGGGACGTCGGGAGATGCTGGGCACGGCGGGTGTCGCCGCATGCGGGCTGGCGCTGACGGCGTGCGGAGCCGGCGGCGCGCAGGCGAAGCCGAACCTGAAGGGCAAGGTGCTGGCGAAGACCGCGGAGGTGCCGGTGGGCGGCGGCAAGCTGATCGAGGACCTGAAGGTCGTGGTGACGCAGCCTGCGCAGGGCGTCTTCAAGGCGTTCAGTTCGTCGTGCACGCACAAGGGCTGCCAGGTGTCCACGCCCAAGGACAACGTGATCAGGTGCGCCTGTCACGGCAGTGAGTTCGCCGCCGACAGCGGCAAGGCCACGAAGGGCCCGGCGACGGCGCCGCTGGCGTCGTTCCTGGTCAAGGTGGAAGGCGACGGGATCGTGGTGGCCTGAACAGGTAATTGTGCGTAGTTACCGGGATTGGCCTCGGGCACGCTGAACCGGCGCGAGGGCGCTGGCCGTACCTGAAGAGAGAGCCAATCTGGGAGGACGCACGATGACGGAGACGACGCGCCGGACGGTGATGCTGAGCGCAGGCGGCGCTGGGCTCGCGGCGGTTCTGACGGGCTGTGCCAGCTACGGCTCGCCGACGACGGGAGCGGAGGTCGAGCCGCCCGCGGAGGAGGCGTCGTCCGAGGCGCCCAAGAAGAAGAGCGAGGCCAAGGCGAAGGCGCTGGCGAACACCAGCGACATCCCCGAGGGCGGCGGGAAGGTCTTCAAGAACCAGAAGATCGTGGTGACGCAGCCCACGGCGGGGGAGTACAAGGCGTTCAGCGCGGTCTGCACCCATCAGGGCTGCACGGTCGACGAGGTCGCCGACACGATCAACTGCCCCTGTCACGGCAGCGCGTTCAGTATCACGGACGGTTCCGTGGCGAACGGGCCCGCCACCGAACCGCTGGAGGAGAAGCAGATCAAGGTGGACGGCGAGAAGATCAGACTGGCCTGAGAAAGGTCTCATGAATTTCTCACCTTGGTTCGCTTGGGTGAGCTGCATGGCAGATGACCTTCAGAGCCGCAGGGCGGTGTTCGCAAGCGTCGGAGCGGGTGGCCTGGCGCTTGCGATCACCGCGTGCAGCGGCGGTACCGACACCGCTACGACGGCGGGAACCGCCACGCAGTCGAGCACGGAATCAAGTGCGCCGCAGTCCAGCGCCCCGCAGTCCAGCGCGCCGCAGGCCGGTGGCGCGCTGGCCAAGACCGCCGACATCCCGGTCGGCGGGGGCACGGTCTTCAAGGACCAGAAGGTCGTGGTGACGCAGCCGACGGCCGGGGAGTTCAAGGCGTTCAGCGCGATCTGCACGCACAAGGGCTGCCCGGTGGGCAGCGTCGAGGGCGACGCGATCGTGTGCCCGTGCCACAACAGCAAGTTCGCGATCACCGACGGCTCGGTGACGGCCGGCCCGGCCGAGCAGCCGCTGGCCGCCCAGCAGATCAAGGTGGAGAACGACCAGATCATGCTGGCCTGAGGCGAGGTTGCCCGCCGTACCGTTCGCGAAGAGTACGGCGGGCAACCTTGTCGGTGCGGGCTACTAGGCTGACAATGTGGCGAGATCAGCGGGTAGCACCTTGAGTTTCCGGCCCAAGCCGGGCTCCATCCCCGAATCCCCCGGGGTCTATCGGTTCAGGGACGCGCACGGCAGGGTGATCTACGTCGGCAAGGCCAAGAGCCTGCGCCAGCGGCTCAACTCCTACTTCGCCGACTTCTCCGCCCTGCATCCCCGCACCCAGACGATGCTGACCACGGCCGCCGACGTCGACTGGACGGTCGTCGGCACCGAGGTGGAGGCGCTGCAGCTCGAATACTCCTGGATCAAGGAGTTCGACCCCCGCTTCAACGTCAAGTACCGCGACGACAAGTCCTACCCCTACCTCGCGGTCACCATGGGCGAGGACTTCCCGCGCGTGCAGGTGATGCGCGGCGCCAAGCGCAAGGGCACCCGCTACTTCGGGCCCTACTCCCACGCCTGGGCCATCCGCGAGACGGTTGACCTGCTGCTGCGGGTCTTCCCGGTGCGCACGTGCAGCAGCGGCGTGTTCAAGCGGGCCGGGCAGATCGGCCGGCCGTGCCTGCTCGGCTACATCGACAAGTGCTCGGCGCCGTGCGTCGGCAGGGTCTCCCCGCAGGAGCACCGCGACCTGGCCGAGGACTTCTGCGACTTCATGGCGGGCAACACCGGCCGCTTCATCAAGCGGCTGGAGAAGGAGATGCGCGAGGCCGCCGCCGAGCAGGAGTACGAGCGGGCGGCGCGGCTGCGCGACGACGTGCAGGCGCTGCAGCGGGCGCTGGAGAAGCAGGCGGTGGTGCTCGGCGAGGGCACCGACGCCGACGTGATCGCGCTGGCGGAGGATCCGCTCGAAGCCGCCGTCCAGGTCTTCTACGTGCGCGGCGGCCGCATCCGCGGCCAGCGCGGCTGGGTGGTCGACAAGGTCGAGGAGACCTCGCCCGGCGAGCTGGTCGAGCAGTTCCTGCTGCAGATGTACGCCGAGGCGAGCCCCGACTCCATGCCCCGCGAGGTGCTGGTGCCGGCGCTGCCGCCCGACAGCGAGGCGGTCGCCGAGCTGCTGACGGAGCAGCGCAGGGCCAGGGTCGAGGTGCGGGTGCCGCAGCGCGGCGACAAGCGCTCGCTGATGGAGACCGTCGAGCGCAACGCCAAGGAGTCGCTGGCCCAGCACAAGGTGCGCCGCGCCGGCGACCTGACCACCCGCAGCAAGGCGCTGCAGGAGATCGCCGACGCGCTCGACCTCGACCAGGCGCCGCTGCGCATCGAGTGTTACGACGTCTCCCACCTGCAGGGCGAGAACGTGGTGGCGTCCATGGTGGTCTTCGAGGACGGCCTGGCGCGCAAGAGCGAGTACCGCCGCTTCGCCGTCAAGACGAAGGAGGGCGACGTCGCCTCGATCCACGAGGTGATCATGCGCCGGTTCCGCCGCTACCTGGAGGAGCGCTCGGCCACGGGCGAGCTGGCCGCCGACGACGACGACGGCCACGGGCCGATCGACCCGGAGACGGGCCGGCCGCGCAAGTTCGCCTACCCGCCCAACCTGCTGGTGGTCGACGGCGCGGGCCCGCAGGCCGCGGCGGCGCAGCGGGCGCTCGACGAGCTCGGCATCGACGACGTGGCGGTGTGCGGGCTGGCCAAACGGCTGGAGGAGGTGTGGCTGCCCGGCGACGACCAGCCGGTGATCATGCCTCGTTCAAGCGAGGGTCTCTACCTCCTGCAACGGGTCAGAGACGAAGCACACAGGTTCGCCATCACCTACCATCGATCCAAGAGGTCCAAGACGGTGAAGGAGAGCGCGCTCGACGGCGTGCCCGGCCTCGGGCCGGCGCGCAGGCAGGCGCTGCTCAAACACTTCGGCTCCGTGAAGAAGCTACGCGAGGCCACTGCCGCCGAAATCTGCGAGGTTCCCGGCATCGGCCCGTCCATCGCCGAGGTCATCGTGTCGACGCTGAAGGGAGAGTCACCTTGATCTCGCCAGGATGCCAGGGTGCCGTCCGCACCGGTCACGAGGTGGGGCGATGAGCACCGAGCCCGCGTTCGTCATCGTCACCGGCATGTCCGGGGCGGGGCGCAGCACCGCGGCCAAGGCCCTTGAGGATCTGGGCTGGTTCGTCATCGACAACCTGCCGCCGGGTCTGCTGTTCGCGATGGCGGAGGAGGCCGGCAAGGTCAAGCTGGCCGCCGACAAGGTCGCGGCCGTGGTCGACGTGCGCAGCCTCGCCTTCACCACCGACCTGAACGCGGCCATCGAGGAGCTGGAGGGGCGCGGCGTGCGCGTGCGCGTCGTGTTCCTGGAGGCCAGCGACGAGGAGCTGGTGCGCAGGTTCGAGAACGTGCGCAGACCGCACCCCTTGCAGGGCGAGGGGCGGCTGGTCGACGGCATCACCCGCGAGCGGGGCATCCTGCGCGAGGTGCGGGCCAACGCCGACCTGGTCATCGACACCTCCGCGCACAACGTGCACGACCTGCGCAACAAGATCGTCGCCTACTTCGGCGGGGAGGACCGGCCGGGGCTGCGGCTCAACGTCGTGTCCTTCGGCTTCAAGTACGGCCTGCCGGTCGACGCCGACCTCGTGGTCGACTGCCGGTTCCTGCCCAACCCGCACTGGGTGCCCGAGCTGCGGCCGATGAACGGGCTCGACCCCTCGGTCAGCGACTACGTGCTCGGCCAGCCGGGCGCCAAGGAGTTCCTCGACGCCTACGAGGAGGTCCTGCAGGTCGTCGCCGCCGGATACACGCGCGAGGGCAAGAGCTACGCGACGCTGGCGGTCGGCTGCACGGGCGGCAAGCACCGCAGCGTGGCCATGGCCGAGCAGGTGGCCGCCCGGCTGCGTGACCGCGGCATGGAGGTCCAGGTGAGCCACCGGGATGTGGGGCGGGAGTGACCGATGAGGGCTTCGAGGCCGCCGCGCCGGTAGCCGGCGAGACGAGGTACGCCGGGTTCGGGCCGTCCGTCGTGTCCCTGGGCGGCGGGCACGGGCTGTACGCGTCCCTGTCGGCATTACGGATGGTCACCGACCGGTTGACCGCCGTGGTCACCGTCGCCGACGACGGCGGCTCCAGCGGGCGGCTGCGCCGCGAGCTGGGCGTGCTGCCGCCCGGCGACCTGCGCATGGCGCTGGCCGCGCTGTGCGGCGACGACGAGTGGGGCAGCACCTGGAGCGAGGTCGTCCAGCACCGTTTCCGCAGCGAGGGCGACCTGCACGGCCACGCCGTCGGCAACCTGCTCATCGTCGCCCTGTGGGAGCTGCTCGGCGACCCGGTGGCCGGGCTCGACTGGGTCGGGCGGCTGCTGGGCGCGCACGGCCGCGTCCTGCCGATGGCCTCGGTGCCGCTCGACATCGTGGCGGAGGTGGAGCTCGACGGCGTCATCTCGACCGTGCGCGGCCAGGTGGCGTGCGCCCTGACCCCCGGGCGGGTGCAGGCCATCTCGCTCGTGCCGGAGGACCCCCCTGCCCGCCCTGAGGCGGTCGCGGCGGTGCTGGAGGCCGACTGGGTCGTGTTCGGGCCCGGGTCGTGGTTCACCAGCGTGCTGCCGCACCTGAAGGTGCCCGAGCTGGCCAGGGCGCTGCACGCGACCAGGGCCAGGCGGCTCGTCACGCTCAATCTCGCGCCGCAGCCGGGCGAGACCGACGACTTCTCCCCCCAGCAGCATCTGGAGGTGCTCCGACAGCACGCACCCGATCTGTCGATCGACGTCGTGCTCGCCGACACCGGGGTCGTGGACGATCCCGACGCGCTGGACAAGGCCGCCGCGGCGCTCGGCGCGCGGCTCGTGATGGCCGACGTCGCCGCCGCGGACGGCTCCGCGAGGCATGACCCACGACGTCTTGCCTCCGTCCTGGACGAGATTTTCCTCTCGAAGCGTTGATCCTGGTCGGCGTGGCGCGAAGGTGCGAGAGACTCGGAGGAGCCGGTCTGAATGGGGGAGAGGACTAACGCATGGCGATGACAGGTGTGGTGAAAGACGAGCTGAGCCGCCTGCCGGTGCTCAAGCCGTGCTGCCGGAAGGCGGAGGTCTCGACGTTGCTGCGGTTCGCCAGCGGCCTCCATCTGGTGGGCGGGCGGATCGTGATCGAGGCGGAGCTCGACACCAACGCCACCGCACGGCGGCTGATCAAGGACATCGGCGAGGTGTTCGGCCACAAGGCGGAGGTGCTGGTGCTGGCGCCCGCCGGGCTGCGCAAGGGCTCCCGCTACGTGGTGCGCGTCTACCGCGACGGTGAGGCGCTGGCCCGGCAGACGGGCCTGATCGACAATCACGGCCGCCCGGTGCGCGGCCTGCCCCGTCAGGTGGTGGCGGGGGCCTCCTGCGACGCGGAGGCGGCCTGGCGCGGCGCGTTCCTGGCGCACGGCTCGCTGACCGAGCCGGGGCGGTCCATGTCGCTGGAGGTCACCTGCCCGGGGCCGGAGGCGGCGCTGGCGCTGGTGGGCTCTGCGCGGCGGCTGAAGATCCACGCCAAGGCGCGCGAGGTGCGCGGCGTGGACCGGGTCGTGGTGCGCGACGGCGACGCGATCAGCGCGCTGCTCACCCGGCTCGGCGCGCACGACAGCGTGCTGGCCTGGGAGGAGCGGCGGATGCGCCGTGAGGTGCGGGCCACCGCCAACCGGCTCGCCAACTTCGACGACGCCAACCTGCGCCGCTCGGCGCGGGCCGCGGTGGCGGCGGGCGCGCGGGTGCAGCGGGCGCTGGAGATCCTCGGGGACGAGGCGCCTGAGCACCTCGTGGTGGCGGGGCGGCTGCGGGTGGAGCACAAGCAGGCGTCGCTGGAGGAGCTGGGGCAGATCGCCGACCCGCCGCTGACCAAGGACGCCATCGCGGGCCGCATCAGGCGGCTGCTGGCGATGGCCGACAAGCGGGCGTCCGACCTGGGGATTCCCAACACGGAGGCGAACCTCACCGTCGACATGCTCGCGCCTTAGGTTTTGTGACGGCGAGCCGGCAGAGTTTTTCTGTTACGGCAAGCCAGGCAGGGCCCACCCACCGCACGTGGCTGGGCCCTGTCCAGGGGGACGCTCCGCCGGTGGGGGTGGCGGGGCGCCGTTACGCGCGCACAGTGGGCCGTGGACGTGGCAAAACCCGGCGGCACGCCCGGGATGCTCAGTCCCTGGCCGGGTCGCGGGGGGTGAACAGGTCGGCCGTCGGCTTCGGGGTGGGCTGCTGGGCGGGCTCGAACGGGGCCCGGTACTCCGGCTCCTCCGGCTCCGTCTCGGCGGCGGCCTGCTCCGCGCGCAGGGCGCGGCGTACGCGGGTGACCCTGAGGGCGACCAGGGCGAGGGCGGCCAGGGCCGCCACGGCGATGCAGAGCCAGGCCGCCCAGGTCTGCGTCAGCGCGCCCCGGTAGAGCGACAGGGCGTCGCCGAGGCCCGCGTTGAGGTTCTCCAGGGTGACGTCCCCCACGTCCACGGTCACGTTCATGGTCGAGCGCTGCGGCGTGCGCAGGGCGGCGCCGTCCATGACGGCCTTGCCGGTGATCTGGCCGGCCGCCACCGCGCCGCCCGCGTACAGGGCGGCGAGGGGGAGCAGGGCCAGGCTGCGCGGGCGGACGGCGCTGATCGCGAGCGCCACCACGACGGCGATCAGCAGCGACAGCGCGAGCGAGACCGGCAGGCCGCCGCCGAAGGTCATGACGGCGGCGGGAAGGCGCTGCTGGAACAGGATGGCCGCCCCCAGGCCGGCCGCGCACAGGAGCGCGGCGAGCAGGCCCGTGAGGAGCCCCGAGAGCAGGCCGGACCGCTTATGTGACATCTCAGCCCCCAGAGAATGCACGAATTTACTCCGACGAGTCGGGCACTTTACTCGAACCTCGCAAAACGTGTCGCCAGAACGGTGATTCGCGCCGCGGTACCTGCAGTGGTCTAAACCAATTTGGGTCCGATAAGGTTCGTGGTTGAGGTTTCAGCCCGCCATCTGTTCGAGGAGTTCGGTTCCCGTGAGCATCCGCGTAGGCGTCAACGGCTTCGGCCGCATCGGTCGCAACTTCTGGCGCGCTGTCGCCGCCAGCGGCAAGGACATCGAGATCGTCGCGGTCAACGACCTGACCGACACCGCGACGCTCGCGCACCTGCTGAAGTACGACAGCATCCTCGGCCGCCTGCCCTACGAGGTGAAGGCGTCCAGCGACGAGATCACCGTCGACGGCAAGGCGATCAAGGTCTTCGCGGAGCGCGACCCGGGCAAGCTGCCCTGGGGCGAGCTCGGCGTGGACGTCGTGCTGGAGTCGACCGGCCTGTTCACCGACGCCACCAAGGCCAAGGTGCACGCCGACAACGGCGCCAAGAAGGTCATCATCTCCGCCCCGGCGAAGAACGAGGACGTCACGGTCGTCGTGGGCGTCAACGACGGCACCTACGACCCGGCGCAGCACACCATCATCTCCAACGCCTCCTGCACCACCAACTGCCTGGCGCCGCTGGCCAAGGTCCTTCACGACACCTTCACCATCGAGAAGGGTCTGATGACCACCATCCACGCCTACACGCAGGACCAGAACCTCCAGGACGGCCCGCACAAGGACCTGCGCCGCGCCCGCGCCGCCGCGCTCAACGTGGTGCCCACCTCCACCGGCGCCGCCAAGGCCATCGGCCTGGTCCTGCCCGAGCTCAAGGGCAAGCTCGACGGCTTCGCCATGCGCGTGCCGATCCCCACGGGCTCGGCCACCGACCTCACCGTCGAGGTCGGCCGCGACGTCACCGTCGAAGAGGTCAACGCCGCGTTCAAGGCCGCCGCCGATGGCCCGCTCAAGGGCATCCTCACCTACACCGAGGACGAGATCGTCTCCTCCGACATCGTCACCGACCCGGCCTCCTGCATCTTCGACGCCGGCCTCACCAAGGTCATCGGCAACCAGGTCAAGGTCGTCGGCTGGTACGACAACGAGTGGGGCTACTCCAACCGTCTCGCCGACCTCATCGAGCTCGTGGGCCGCGGCCTCTGAACGTACGGCTGAACGGGAGCATGAGCATGCGCACGCTCGACGAGCTCGACGTGAAGGGGCGGCGCGTGCTCGTGCGCGCCGACCTCAACGTCCCCCTCGACGGGGAGACGATCACCGACGACGGCCGCATCCGGGCGTCGGTGCCGACGATCAAAACCCTGGTGGGGCGCGGCGCGAAGGTCGTCGTCTGCGCCCACCTGGGCAGGCCCAAGGGCCAGGTCAACCCGAAGTACTCACTGCGGCCCGTGGCGGCGCGGCTCGGCGAGCTGCTCGGCCAGGAGGTGGCCTTCGCCACCGACGTGGTCGGCGACAGCGCCACCAGCACCGTCGAGGGCCTCCAGGACGGCCAGGTGGCCCTGCTGGAGAACCTGCGCTACGAGCCCGGCGAGGAGTCCAAGGACGACGCCGTGCGCGGCGAGTTCGCCGCAAAGCTCGCCGGGCTGGCCGAGCTGTACGTCGGCGACGGCTTCGGCGCGGTGCACCGCAAGCACGCCAGCGTCTACGACGTGCCCGGCCTGCTGCCGCACGCCGCGGGCGGGCTCGTGGTGGCCGAGGTCGAGGTGCTGAGGAAGCTGACCGAGGACACCGAGCGGCCCTACGTGGTGGTGCTGGGCGGCGCCAAGGTCTCCGACAAGCTCGGCGTCATCGCCAACCTGCTGACCAAGGTCGACCGCCTGCTCATCGGCGGCGGCATGGCCTACACCTTCCTCAAGGCCCAGGGCCACGAGGTCGGCAACTCGCTGCTCCAGGAGGACCAGCTCGACCAGGTGCGCGGCTTCCTCCAGGAGGCGGACGAGCGCGGGGTCGAGCTCGTGCTGCCGGTCGACGTGCTGGCGGCGGTCACCTTCGCCGCCGACGCCGAGCACGACGTGGTCGAGGCCACCGCCATCCCGGCCGACCGGGAGGGCCTGGACATCGGGCCGAAGACCCGCGAGCTGTTCGCCGCCAAGCTGGCCGACGCCAAGACCGTCTTCTGGAACGGGCCGATGGGCGTGTTCGAGTTCGACGCGTTCTCCGGCGGCACCAAGGCGGTCGCCCAGGCACTGATCGACTCCGAGGCCTTCACCGTGGTGGGCGGGGGCGACTCGGCGGCGGCCGTGCGCAAGCTGGGGTTGCCCGAGGACGGCTTCTCGCACATCTCCACCGGTGGCGGGGCCAGCCTCGAATACCTCGAAGGCAAGGAACTGCCCGGACTCGAGGCTCTGGAGGACTAGTTGACTCAGCGGAAGCCGCTCATCGCCGGCAACTGGAAGATGAACCTCAACCACTTCGAGGCCATCAAGCTGGTCCAGAAGCTGGCCTTCGCGCTCAACGACAAGGACTTCGACAAGGCCGAGGTCGCCGTCCTGCCGCCGTTCACCGACCTGCGCAGCGTCCAGACCCTGGTCGACGGCGACAAGCTCAGGATCGTCTACGGCGCCCAGGACCTGTCCCAGCACGACGCGGGCGCCTACACCGGCGAGGTGTCGGGCGCCATGCTGGCCAAGCTCGGCTGCACGTACGCGACGATCGGGCACTCCGAGCGGCGGCAGTACCACGCCGAGGACGACGACCTGGTCAACGCCAAGGTGCAGGCCGCCTACCGGCACTCGCTGACCCCCATCCTGTGCGTGGGGGAGCCGCTGTCGGTGCGCCAAGAGGGGGGCCACATCGCGTACTGTCTTGCCCAACTCGACGGCGCGCTGCGCAAAATCAGCGCCGAGCAGGCAAAATCGATAGTGGTGGCCTACGAGCCGGTGTGGGCGATCGGCACCGGCGAGGTGGCCACCCCTGAGGACGCGCAGGAGGCCTGTGGAGCGTTGCGGGTGAGACTCGCTGAGCTCTACGACACCGAAGTGGCCTCCGGGATCCGTATCCTTTACGGTGGCTCGGTCAAGTCAGGCAATATCAAGGGGATCATGGCTCAGCCGGATGTCGATGGCGCCCTCGTGGGTGGCGCGAGCATCGACGCCGACGAGTTCGCGAAGATCTGCCGATTCTCCGATATGCCCGGCTAACTGAGCCGTTCTGGGGGTGCGACTTGACATCAGGTCGTACCCTCAAGAGGCAAGTCTGAATCGTCACGCGTAACAGAGCATTGAAGGAACAGGCATACCGTGGAAATCGGAATCTCCATCGCCCTCATCCTGGCGAGCCTTCTCATGATCCTGCTCGTCCTGCTCCACAAGGGCAAGGGTGGTGGCCTGTCTGACATGTTCGGCGGCGGCTTCTCGTCGAACTTCGGTGGTTCCTCGGTGGTGGAGCGCAACCTCGACCGGCTCACCGTGATCACGGGCACGGTCTGGTTCGTCTGCATCATCGCTCTCGGCCTGCTTCTGAGGCCCTGAGCAACAAAGTTAAACGCGTGACAGTGATTCTCCCCCCGTGTCTGTACGCGGGGCGATCGAGCGAGGAGTTCATCCGTGGGTAGTGGCAACGCGATCCGTGGCAGCCGAGTCGGCGCCGGCCCGATGGGGGAGGCCGAGCGCGGCGAGGCGGCTCCGAGAGTGCGGGTCTCGTTCTGGTGCGCCAACATGCACGAGACGCGCCCCAGTTTCGCCAGCGACGCGGCGGTCCCCGAGACGTGGGACTGCCCCCGTTGCGGCCTTCCTGCCGGACAGGACGAAGCGGCGCCGCCTGCCCCGCCGAAGAACGAGCCGTACAAGACGCACCTGGCTTACGTGAAGGAGCGCAGGAGCGACAAGGACGGCAAGGCGATCCTCGAGGAGGCACTGGAGCGCCTGCGGAACAACAAGTCCCCCTGGTAGTCACAGGCGACGACGAAGGGCCCCGGGAGTGAACTTCCCGGGGCCCTTCGTCGTGCGCGGCGGGTCTCGTGGGCGGGCGCGCCCAGCGTGTCAGGTGCGCGTGTGCGCCCGGCGGCTCTCGTGCGTACGTGCGTGCGGCGGGTTCAGGGCCGTTCGAAGACGGGGTCGCCGTCCACGAACGTCATGCGGGCCTGGGCGGTCCAGATGTCGGAGGGCGGGAGCTCGAACGGGTCGCGGTCCAGCACCACCAGGTCGGCCGGGCGGCCCGGCTCGACGGCGCCGGCGGGGGAGCGGTTGATCCAGGCCGAGCCCGCCGTGTACGCGGTCATCGCCGTGGCCAGGTCGATGCGCTGGCCGGGCAGGAACGGCGTCTGCGCGGTCGGGTAGCCGGCGTGCACGGAGCTGCCCGGCTCGGTGCGGTTGACGGCCACGTGCATGCCCTGCAACGGGTCGGCGTTGGAGACGGGCCAGTCGCTGCCCGCGCAGAAGCGGGTGCCGTGCGCCAGCAGGTCGGCGAACGGGTACTGCCACGACGAGCGCGGCTCGCCCAGGTAGGGCAGCGTCAGCTCGTCCATCTGGGCGTGGTGGGTGGCCCACAGCGGCTGCAGGTTGGCCGTGACGCCGAGCGCGGCGAAGCGGGGCACGTCGGAGGGCTCGATGATCTGCAGGTGGGCGATGTGGTGCCGGTTGGCGGGGTCCGTGCCCTCGAAGCTGTCCAGGGCCTCGCGCACCGCGCGTTCGCCGATGGCGTGGAAGTGCACCTGGAAGCCGTTACGGTCCAGCTCGGCGACGTACTCCCTGAGCTTGGCGGGGTCCACGTACGACAGGCCCGTGCCGCCGCACAGGCAGTACGGCTCCAGGGTGGCGGCCGTGAAGTTCTCCGTGATGCCGTCCTGCATGATCTTGACGGAGGTGGCTCTGAAGCGGCCGAGCCCCTCGGCGGAGGCGCGGCGCGCGATCAGGTCCTCGATCTGCTCGGCGCCCCGCGTGCGGTCCCACCACAGCGCGCCCACGACGCGGGCGCGCAGGCGTCCGGAGCGGGCCGCCTCCAGGTAGGTGGGGAGCTGGTCGTCGGAGCCCGCGTACGAGCCCACGATGGCGTCCTGCCAGCCCGTGATGCCCAGCGAGAACAGGTGCCGCTCGGCGTCCGCGAGGGCGTCCAGCAGGTCCTGGGCGGCCGGGCGCGGGGTGAGCAGGCCGACGAGGTCCATGGCGCCCTCGTGCAGGACGCCGGTGGGCTCGCCGGCGGCGTCACGCTCGATGCGGCCGTCGGCCGGGTCGGGGGTGTCGCGGGTGATGCCCGCCCTGCCGAGCGCGGCGGTGTTGACCCAGGCGGCGTGGTGGTCGCGCTGGATCAGATAGACGGGACGGTCGAGGAAGTCGATCTGGTCGCGGTGCGGAAGGCCACCCGGAAATGCCGACATGTCCCAGCCGCCGCCATCAATCCACTCTTTATCAAGATTTTTAGTGGCATAGTCGGCGATCTTTTCTATGTACGCGTCAAGGCCGAATACCTCGGACAAATCGCACTTCGCTCGTTCGAGCCCGGCCTGAACCGGATGCAGGTGCGCGTCCGTGAAACCCGGCGTCAGCAGACCGCCGTTCAGATCCACCGTTTCGTGCGGCTCGCGCGCCAGCTCCCGCTCAGGGCCGACGGCGGCGATCACGCCGTCGCGCACCAGCACGGCCTCGGCCAGGACGCCGCGCGGGGTGAAGACGCGCCCGCCTCGGAAGAGCAGGTCCATGGGGGGTGTTCCCTTCTGCGAAAAAGTCAGTGTCCCGTGATCAGGTCGGCGAAGCGGGCCAGCACCGAGGTGCGCGGCATCGTCCGCTCCCGGTGGTCGGCCACCCGGTACAGGCGGTACATCGTGTGCACGCCCAGCCACCGCAGCGGCTCCGGCTCCCAGGACCGCACCCGGCGGCCCACCCACGGCAGCGACGTCAGCTCCGTCTCCTCGCCCAGTATCAGGTCACGCAGCGTGCGGCCGGCCAGGTTGGTGGTGGTCACGCCGTGTCCGGTGTAGCCGCCCGCCCAGCCGAGGCCGGTGGCCCGGTCCACGTGCACGGTGGAGCACCAGTCGCGCGGCACGCCGAGCACGCCGGACCAGGCGTGCGCGATCGAGGAGGAGCGGGCGGCGGGGAAGAACTCGGTCAGCAGCCGCCACAGCGCCTCGACGGTCCACTCGTGGGTGTGGCCGCGGGCGTCCACGCGGGAGCCGTACAGGTAGGGCCGGCCGCGCCCGCCGAAGGCGATGCGGTCGTCGGCGGTGCGCTGGGCGTACATGTAGTAGTGGGCCATGTCGCCGAGCAGCTCGGCGCCCTGCCAGCCGACCTCGTCCCAGAACGAGGCGGGCAGCGGCTCGGTGACGATCATCGAGCTGTTCATCGGCAGCCACTGGCGGCGCAGGTGCGGCAGGCGGGCCGTGAAGCCCTCCGTCGCGCGGATCACGTGGCCCGCCGTCACGGTGCCGTACGGGGTGACGGCCCGGTGCGGGGCGATCTCGGTCACCGGGGTGCGCTCGTAGATGGGCACGCCCAGCTCGCGTACGGCCCTGGCCAGGCCCTGGGCCAGCTTCGCCGGCTGGATGCGCGCGCAGTGGGGGCTCCAGGAGCCCTCCAGGGCGCCGGCGACGCGCAGGTGGTCGGAGGGGTCGACCAGGCGCAGATCGGCCTCCTCGATGCCCCACGAGCGGGCCGAGGACACGCTCTCCCGCAGCCGGGCGGCCTGGGCGGGGGTGCGCGCCACGTTCAGCACGCCTCCCTTGACCAGGTCGCAGTCGATGGACTCCTTCTCGCAGACCGCGATGACCTCGTCGATGGAGGCGTACATCTCGCGCTGCAGCCGCCGCGCGCCCGCGCCGTAACGCTCGTGCGAGCCCGCCAGGTCGCCGGTCAGCCAGCCGCCGTTGCGCCCCGACGCGCCGAACCCGGCGAACTCCTGCTCCAGCAGCACCACGTTGAGTGAGGGGCGGGCGCGCTTGAGGTAGTACGCGGTCCACAGGCCCGTGTAGCCGGCGCCGACGACGGCCACGTCGGCCTGGAGGTCGCCGTCGAGGCGGGGGCCGGGGGCGGGCAGGCCGGCGGACCGGTACCAGAAGGAGACGTCGCCGTTCACGTACTCGGACGACAAGGGGACACGCACGCTCATGGCGACATATCCTCCTATATCGGGATAAGTCGGCGCATCTTGCGACGAAATACGCAATGAAACACGTCGTTAGCGGCCGTGTAACAGCCGCCGGGCATGCTCGTACGCATGGGATTCTTGCGCATCCGCACCACGGTGGACGAGCGACCCGGCCGGCTGGCCTCGCTGGCGGCGGCCCTGGCCCACAGGGGCGGCAACATCCTCGGCCTGAGCGTACAGTCCGACACCGACGGCACCGTAGACGAGTTCGTCGCCGACATCCCCGCGAGCCCCGAGACCGTGCGCGAGGCTCTCGAAGCGGCCGGGGGCCGCAACGTCAAGGTGGTGCCCGCCACCGCCCACGAGCTGACCGACGAGCCCACCAGGGCGCTGCTGCTCGCCTCCAGGCTGCGCACCATGCCGTGGCGGCTGCCCGAGCTGCTCGCCGAGCTGCTGCGCGCGGACGACGCACGCTGGGTCTATGGTGAGGCCGTGAGTGATCTTCCCGACCCGACCCAGCTCATCGTGCCCGTCGCGCCGCGCAGAGCCGTCCGGCTGCGCCGCGCCGACCTGCCGTTCAGCCTGACCGAGGCGGCCAGGGCGGCCTCCTTCGCCCGGCTCGCCCAGCCCGCGACCGAGCAGAGCACCACCGACGGAGCGGTCAAGCTCGCCGACGGCGTCGAGGTCACCGTCCGCCCGCTCACCTCCATCTACCGCGAGGCCGTGCGCGACCTGCACGACAGGTGCTCGCCGGAGTCGCGCAGGTTCCGCTACTTCACCTCGATGCCCGCGCTGCCGCCGCGCATGTTCGACAAGCTCTGCGATCGGAACAGGGGGTACTCGCTGGTCGCCGGGCACGACGGCCAGGTCGTCGGCATGGCCAACCTGATGTTCACGAACGATCCCGGCACCGCCGAGATGGCCTTCCTGGTCGAGGACCGCTGGCAGGGGCGCGGTCTGGGCACGGCGATGGCCCGGATGCTGGTGCGGGCGGCTCGCGACCTCGGATACGCCGAGGTCAGGGCCACCATGTTGTCCGACAACGCGCGCATGCGGCGGCTGCTGCTGTCGCTGGGCGCCACCCTCGGCTACACCGAGGACCCCGGCGTGATCGAGGCCCGGCTGCCGGTCGGCGCGATGGTGTCGGCCTAAGGAACCTGTTCCCGGCGCAGGCCGGGGTGGTGCTGTCGGCTCAGGGCCTCGCCCCCGGTGCCGGGGCAGGGGCTTGCCTCCGGCGTCGGCAGGCGCGATGGCGTCGGGGCGGGAGCGTCAGCCCAGGGCCTCGCCCTCGCCTTCGCGGGGCTCCTCGTCCGCCTTGTCGCGGGGCGGCGGCGTGTCGCGTTTGATGCCCAGGTGGCGCTCGATGCGGTCGAGGCTGTCCTGGATCTGGGTGAGCCGCTCGTTCAGCACGGAGCCGCCCGCGAAGAACATCTCGCTCGGCCGCTCCTTGGAGCCGCGCCCCACGCGGTCCAGGACGCGCTGGCGCACGTCGATCAGGTCCGTGCCGGCGTCCACGAGCGCCTGGGCGGCCAGGCCCTCGCCCTCCCTGATCAGGCCGAGCAGGATGTGCTCGGTGCCGATGTAGTTGTGCCTGAGCTGCAGCGCCTCGCGCAGCGACAGCTCCAAAACCTTCTTGGCGCGCGGCGTGAACGGGATGTGCCCCGCCGCCGCCTTGGCGCCGGACTGCCGGGTGCCGCCGGGCGCGGCCCCGTCGCGGCCCACCTCGCGCTCGACGAAGGCGCGTACGTGGTCGAGCTCCACGCCGCAGCTCTCCAGGACGAGCGCGGCGAGCCCCTCACCCTCGTGGATGAGGCCGAGCAATATGTGTTCCGTGCCGATGTAGTTGTGGCTCATCATCCGCGCCTCCTCCTGGGCGAGGACGACGACCCTGCGCGCACGGTCGGTGAAGCGTTCGAACACCGGGGGGCCTCCGTTCGGCTGGAGCTGCCTCCACTATGCGCTAGAAGGACGCGCATGTGGGGTATTTGTGCTGTGTGGATCTTGACGAGGTGGCGGACCGGCTGTACGGGCTGACGCCGTCCGAGTTCACCGCCGCACGCACGGCCGAGGCCCGTGCGGCCAAGGACGCGGGCGATGCGCGGCTCTCGCGCGAGATCGCGCGGCTGCGCAGGCCGACGGTGTCCGCCTGGGCGGTGAACAGGCTCGCCCGCGAGCACCCCGGCGAGCTGGCCGAGCTGCTGGAGGTGGGGGAGCGGCTGCGCGCCGCCTGGCAGGAGCAGGACGCCGACGCGCTGGCCGAGCTGACCCAGCGCAGGGGCGAGGTCGCGGCCAAGGTGGGGCGGCTGGCCAGGCAGGCGGGCGGGCTGTCGGCGGCGGCTGGCACCGAGGTGGACCAGACCCTGGACGCGGCGCTGGTGGACGCGGGGGCGGCCGGGGAGGTGCGGCAGGGGCGGCTGGTCAAGCCGTTGCAGTACAGCGGGTTCGCGCCCGCGCCCGTCTCGCGCGCTCCCGTCTCACGGAGGAGGCGCAGTGAGGAGGAGCGGGCCGAGGAGGAGGCTTCGCGGGCGCGGGCCCGTGAGGAGGCCGAGGCCAGGAAGGCGCGCGAGCGCGAGGAAGCGGAGGCGGCGCACCGGGAGTGGGTGCGGGAGCTGGACGCCGCGCGGGCCGAGCACGAGGAGCGGGCGGAGAAGGTGGCCCGGCTGGAGAAGAAGCTGGGCAAGGCGCGCAAGAAGCTGGACGAGGTCAGGCAGCGGCTGGAGGTGACCCAGCGCGAGGAACGCCACGCCCGGCAGCGGCTGGAACGCTGAGCCCGACCGGCGCACGGGGAACGGCGAAGGGGCCGTGCCGGGCGCGCGCAGGGCGGCGCTCTCCAGTTCGGTGGTGCGTCAGACGGGGAAGCGGGGGTGGCGGCGGCCCGCCAGGCCGCGGCGGGCCATCGCGCGCCGCGCCATCCGGCGGGCCGAGCGGCGGCGGTGCGTCCAGGAGCGCTGCCGGGTCCGCCTGCTCCCCGCGACCCAGCGGGACAGCGCGAGCGGCCCGTACGCGGCCAGCACCGCCCCCACCTCCACGGCCCGCCCGGCAGCCGCAGGCACGGCCAGCGCGGCGGCGGTGGTGAGGGCGTACACCATGGAGAAGCGCGCGGCGGAGCGCACGCGCACGGCGGCGCGCCGGAGCCGGGCGACGGTCCACCGGCGCGGGACCGCGCCGCTCACCAGGAAGGTCAGCGCGACGGCGCCGAGGTTGGTCGCGACGGGCGACCAGAACGCGCGCAGGCTCAGGTAGACCAGCGCGTACAGGACGCAGGAGGCCGCGTTGACCATGACGAACGACCGGAAGGTGGCCTCGCGCGGCCGGGCGACCACCGCGTCCGGGTGCCTGGGCCTCGGCTCGGGCCGCGCCACCTCGACCCTGGCCCGCCCTCTGCAGATGGACCAGGCGACCCTGGCCAGCCCCTTCAGGTCGTCGACTGCGGTCCTGACGACGCGCACCCGCGAGTCGGTGTCCTCGATCCAGTCGACGGGCACCTCGTGCACGCGCAGCCCGTTGTGCTCGGCCAGCAGGAGCAGCTCGGTGTCGAAGAACCAGGCGTCGTCCCTGACGTGGCCCAGCAGCGGCCTGACCACGTCGGTCCTGGCCGCCTTGAAGCCGCACTGGGCGTCGCTGAAGCGCACTCCGAAGCCGTGCCTGAGCAGGGCGTTGTAGCCGCGCGATATCACCTCGCGGCGCAGCGAGCGGCGGGTGCGGGCGCCGGGCGCCAGCCGGGTGCCGATGGCGATCTCCGAGTGGCCGCTGGCCACCGAGGCGACCAGCGGGAACAGGGCGTCGAGGTCGGTGGACAGGTCCACGTCCATGTAGGCGACGATGTCGGCCGTGCTGTCCTGCCAGGCCGCGCGCAGCGCCGCGCCCCGGCCGCGGATGTCGAGCCGGCGGGCGTGCACCTGCTCCAGCTCGTTCGCCAGTGAGGCGGCGACGCGCCAGGTGCCGTCGGTGCTGCCGTTGTCGACGATCGTGATGCGCCACGGCAGCGGGAAGCCGCCGAGGTAGGCGGCCAGTGTCCGGACGCAGCCCGGCAGCGCGCGCTCCTCGTTGAGTACGGGGATGACGATGTCCACGCTGACCGGCGTGGCCGCAGGCGCGCCGTGCCACGCCTGCAGCCTCCGGCGGGCCGGCGCGTTGCTCACATGCCGGACCACGGCCGGACGGGAACGACGTAGAAGCTCTGGTTCACGTTGCCGTGGCAGCGGTAGGCGACGATGGAGGCCCCGTCGCCGAGGCTGCCGTCGCGCACGTCCAGGCACTTGCCGGCGGAGGTGCGGATGGCGAACCGGCCGCGGCTGACGGGCGTGAACCGGAAGCGCTGGTTGTGCTCGGCGTGGCAGCGGAACTGCACGAGCCGCGCGCCGTCGTCGCGGCTGCCGTGCTCGACGTCGAGGCACTTGCCGCTGAAGGTCTGGACGGCCACCGAGCCGTCGGGCATCCGGCGGAGCCGGAAGCGCTGGTGGGACTCGTCGTCGCAGCCGTACTGGATGATCGGCGTCCGGTCCTCGGCGCTGATGCCCGCAACGTCGAAGCACTTGTCGGCGTGGGTCTGGATCTCCACGACGTCGCCGCCGTACCGCGGGTCCGCGACGGCGGGCGGCGCGGAGAGCGTGGTGAGGGCGATCGCCGTGACGGCGCAGCTCGCGGCGGCGCGAGCGGTGGTGCACAACCTCATGGTGGGTCCTTTTTTGTCATGAATAGCCGGTTGACGCCCGGCGACGTGAACATCGCGAATATCGCGAAGTCATGCTAACGGCGGGCGTGAGAATTCTCCGGAAGTGCGCTGGGTGTGTCGCGATCGGCGTAGCTTTTCGAAATATCGGACATTTCCCATCGTGTGTGGGCGATATGACTCTTTGCCAGGCTTTTGGTAGCGGGATCAAGGCTGTGAGCTGCGGCAACAGTGATAATCGGTGTCGGGTTGGACGGTACGGGCAAATCTCCTGACCCCGTGAATTGTGGCGACCCGTGGCCCTATCGGATCGCATCGTTGGAGAGACATGACTTGTACGGATGTGGGCGTTCTGCGATTCGGTGCGACGACGGGCGGATGCGTTAGATTCGGATATTTCCGTACGACATTCGCCGCCGGCGCGGCGCCGAGGCGGTGAGCGCGGCATGCCGTCCCAGGAACATCCGCCAGGGCTGAACCCGGTCGGGAAGGACGACTCGGTCGCCGTCGTCTTCCCCGCGCGTCCCCGTCCCGACGACCTCGAACACGGCGTGGAGGCCCTGCTCGCGACGCTCGCGGAAGCGGGCCTGGAGCACCGGATCGTCATCGTCGGCCGGCCGGGCGGCGCGCCCGGTGCCCTGGACGCGCTGGCGTCGCGCTATCCCGACCGCGTCATCACCGTGCCGCACAACGGGCCGCCCGACTCGCCGGAGGCCGAGCGCGCCGGGATCCTGGCCGCGCTGGAGCGCACCGACATGCGGCGGCTCGTGCTCGTCGGGCCAGGCGACCGGATCGACGCCGCCGACCTGCCCGTGCTGCTGCGCGTCCAGCGCGAGGAGCGGGCCGACGCGGTGGTCGGCACGCCGGAGCGGACCCGCTCCCGCTCCCGCCGCGCCACGGTGCTGACCTGGGCCGCGTGGGAACGCCTGCTGCCCAGGGGCCGGGCGAGCAGCGGCGCCTGCTCCTACCGGCTGCTCGACAGATGGCTGCTGGAGGAGCCGGAGCACGGCGGGGCGGCGCGGCCCGCGCCCCTGGAGACGGCCGGGCGCGGGGACGTCAGGATCGTCGAGCTGCCCCTGTCGCCGCACGGCCGCACCCCGGTGCCGCGGGCCGTCTCGCGAGCCAGGGCGGGCCTGCGCCTCGACGGCGGCCGGCGCCGCCCCGCCTGGCGGATGCCGCGCGACCCGCTGCTCGCCGTCGTGACGCTGGCCGGCGTGGCGCTGTCGATCATCGCCTGCCTGTACCACCTGGAGCTGGGCACCGTGCTGGCCTACAAGGACAGCGGCTCGCACCTGCTCATCGCCCGCCGGGTGCTCGACAGCCCGACCCCGGGGCTGGCCCAGCTCGGCGGCGTCTGGCCGCCGCTGCCGCACGTGCTGTCCCTGCCCCTCATCTGGCACGACGCGCTGTTCTACTCGGGGCTGGCGGGCTCGCTGATCTCGATGGTCTCGTACGTGGTCACCGTGCGGTACGCGTACCTGATCGCCGCCGGGATGGCCGGAACCGACCGCACGCGCCGCAGGGCGGCCGGGGTGACGGCGGCGGCACTGCTCGCGCTCAACCCCAACCTGCTCTACCTGCAGAGCACCCCGATGACGGAGCTGCTGCTGTTCGCCTGCATCGCCGCGGCGGTGCACCACCTGGCGCAGTGGTGCCGCACCGGCCGGTACACGCAGCTCTCGATCGCCTCGGCGGCGACGTTGCTGGCCACGCTGACCCGCTACGAGGGCTGGGTGCTGGCGGTGGCGATGACGGTCGTGGTGGGGTACGTCTCGTTGCGCCGCTGGCGCGGGCTCGCCCGCCTGGAGGCGCATCTGATCTTCTTCGGGGTGGTGGCGTTCGCCGGGATCGCCGGCTGGGTCGCCTGGGCCTGGCTGATCTTCGACGACTGGCTGTACTGGCACTCCGGCGAGTACGCCAAGCCCGCGCTGTGGGTCGCCTCAGGCGATCCGAACATCGGCGCGGCGGGCGTCGCCCTGAGCACCTACGCCTACGCCATGGCGCACGCCCTCGGCACGCTCACGCCGCTCGCAGGGGCGGCCGGGGTGCTGGTGTACGCCTGGCGGCGACGGCTCCAGGTGGAGGCGGTCGCCCCGTACGCGCTGCTGGTCTTCCTGCCGTTCTTCGTCCTGGCCCTGTACCTGGGGCAGCGCCCGCTGCACGTGCCCGAGGTGCACGGCGGCGGCCTCTACAACGTGCGCTTCGCCCTGGTGATGGCGCTCGCCGCGGCCGTCTTCGCCGCCTACCTGGTGTCGCTGATCCCGCCGCGCCGCCGCTGGGCGCCGGCCGCCGCGGCCTGCGCCATGATCGGCACGGTGCTGGCGGTGCCCGGCACCGCGACGCTCGCCGAGCCGCTGCACTGGGACGCGGGCCACGAGGGGCGCGTCGCCGCGGGGGCGGTGGCCTGGCTGCGGAGCCACTACGACGGCGGGCTCGTGCTCATGGAGAACCACGGCAACGAGATCGTCGCCTTCGACTCGCGCGTCCCGCTGGGGCGCATCGTCTACGAGGGCAGCTTCCGGCTGTGGCGCCCGGCGCTGAAGGACCCGGCGGGCAGCGGGATCCAGTGGATCTACGCGCGTACCGCGCCGGGCAAGGAGGACCGCACCTGGCGGGCGCTGCGCGACCGGGCCTCGCTGACGCACGACTTCACGCTGGTCTACCGGGACGCCGCCCAGCGCATCTACCGGAGGCGAGTGTGATGAGCACCTCACATCGTGAGCGCGACGGCCGGGCGGCCATCGGCGTCCTCGACCCGGACCTGAGCGCCCGGCGCCTGCTCAGCCGGGGGCAGGCGGGCGTCGCCGTCGCCGTCCCCGCCGTGATCGCCGTCGCGCTGCTCACGCACCTGGCCTTCGGCTGGGGGCCGTCGCCGCTGTGGTGGTGCCAGGCCGCCATAGCGCTCGCCACCGCCGTCTACCTCGTCGTGCTCGCGTTCAAGACGGTCGTGGTGCTGGGCGCGTGGGAGGCCGCGGTCATCGACCTGGACGAGGCGGACGTGCACCGGCTGTCCGGCGAGGCGCTGCCGCCCTACACCGTGCTGGTGCCGCTGTACCGCGAGGCGGCGGTGCTGCCGGCCCTGCTGGAGCGGCTGGCCGGGCTCGACTACCCGGCCGAGTCGCTGCAGATCATGCTGCTGATCGAGGAGGACGACGAGGAGACCCGCGCGGCGCTGCCCGAGCTGAGCGCGCCGTTCGAGGTGGTGCTCGTGCCGCCGTCCGCGCCGCGCACCAAGCCCAAGGCGTGCAACATCGGGCTCGCCAGGGCGCGCGGCGAGTACGTCGTCATCTACGACGCCGAGGACCGCCCCGACCCCGACCAGCTCCGCAAGGCCGTGCTCGCCTTCCGCGCGCTGCCCGGCAGGGTCGTCTGCGTCCAGGCCGAGCTGCAGTACTGGAACCCCTGGACCAACTGGCTGACCCGGTGCTTCGCCGCCGAGTACGCCACCCACTTCAGCCTCATGCTGCGCGGCCTCGACCGCTACCGGCTGCCGATCCCGCTGGGCGGCACCTCCAACCACTTCCGCGCCGACGCGCTGCTCGCCCTGGGCGGCTGGGATCCGTACAACGTCACCGAGGACGCCGACCTGGGCATCCGCATCGCCCGCCGGGGCTGGGACGTGCGCATGATGGTCTCCGTCACCGAGGAGGAGGCCAACAGCCGCCTGGGCAACTGGATCCGCCAGCGCAGCCGCTGGATCAAGGGCTACCTGCAGACCTGGCTCGTGCACACCAGGCACCCGGTGCGGCTGTGGCGGCAGCTCGGGACGAGGCGGACGCTCGCCTTCCACCTCACGATGGGCCTGTCCACGATCACCACGCTGGTGAACCCGTTCTTCTGGGGCCTGACGCTGCTCTACCTGTGCACCGGCACCCAGTACGTGCAGGCGCTCTTCCCGCCCGTCTCGCTCTACTGCGGCGCCGCCGCCATGGTGATCGGCAACTCCCTGATGATCTACTGCATGATGGCCGGGTGCCTGGAACGCGGGCTCTTCCCCGCGGTGCGGGCGATGCTGACCATCCCGCTGTACTGGGCGCTGATGAGCGTGGCCGCGTACAAGGCGCTGTGGCAGCTCGCCCGGCCTGACCGGCGGCACTTCTGGGAGCTGACCGAGCACGGCCTGGTGGAGGGTGATCTTCAGCCCGCGATCGGTGATGTAATGGGGGCGAAACGGGCTCGTACTCCGGAGTGACGATGACGACGTGGACCCCCGACTCCATGCCCGGCCTGAGCGGCAGGAGCGCCGTCGTGACCGGCGCCAACAGCGGCATCGGCCTGCCGACCGCGCTGGAGCTGGCCCGCCACGGCGCGCACGTCGTGGTGGCCGCCCGCGACCCGGCCAAGGGCGCCGAGGCCGTCCGCCGGATCAGGCGCGCGGCGCCGGACGCCCGGGTCGAGCTGGGGCAGCTCGACCTGGCCGACCTCGCCTCGGTCAGGAGCTTCGCCGCCGGAGTGCGCGAGGTGGACCTGCTCGTCAACAACGCGGGCGTCGGCCTGACCCCGAAGGGGCTGACCAAGGACGGCTTCGAGACCCAGTTCGGCACCAACCACCTGGGGCACTTCGCGCTCACCGGGCTGCTCCTGCCCCTGCTCGCCGCCCGCCCCGGCGCGCGGGTGGTGACCGTGACCAGCGACGCGCACGCCGCCGGGCGGATCGACTTCGACGATCTCGGGCTGGAGCGCGGCTACGGGCGCATGGCCGCCTACGCCCGCTCCAAGCTCGCCAACCTGCTGTTCGCGCTGGAGCTGCAGCGGCGGGCCGATCGCGCGGGCGTGGATCTCAAGAGCGTCGCCACCCATCCGGGGACGACCGCGACGAACATCGTCAAGGTGGGGCCGCTCCAGCCGCTCGTGCGGCTGCTGCTGAAGGCGCCCGCGGCCGGGGCCGTGCCCTCGCTGTACGCCGCCACTTCGCCGGACGTGCGCGGGGGTGAGTACTTCGGGCCCAAAGCCAGGCTGCTGCGGCCCGCGCGGGCGGCGCAGTCGGAGGAGCTGGCGGCCCGGCTGTGGGAGGTGTCGGCCGAGCTGACGGGCGTGCGCTTCGAGCAGCTCACCGGCCGCTGAACGAGGTGCGGTCCGTGCATCGCCCGGCCGCTGAACGACGTGCGGTCCGAGCATCGGCCCGGCCGTTGAAGGCGGTCACCTGACGGCGCGTGCCAGGTAGGCGCAGACGGGGAACCCGTCCCGCTCGTACGGCGCCGCGAGCCGGGCGTACTCGGCCCTGATGCGCCGCACGACCTCCGGCGGCTGGAAGCCGATCATCCCGAACCGCGGCCCGCCCACCTCCACCACGTCCGTCCACCACGCCGCCACATCGACCTGGTGCCGCCACCGCACCGCCTCCACGGCCGCCTCCCTGAACCCCGCCCCCTTCAGCAGGGCGGTGAACAGCGGCGGCGTGTCGTGGGCGGAGAAGGGCCGGGCCGGCGGGTCGTAGGGGACCCCGGACGCGGCGATGGCCTCGGTGAACACGCTGGTGGCCGTCATCTCGTCGGACTTCCACCAGCTCAGCGCCAGGGTGCCGCCGGGCCGCAGCACGCGGCGCAGCTCGCCGAGCGCGGCGGGCGCGTCGGTGACGTGGTTGATGACGAAGTTGCCCGCGACGCAGTCGAAGCCGCGGTCCTCGAACGGCAGCTCGGGCAGCGCGGCCCGGCGGATGGTCGCGTAGGGGTGCCGCCGGGCGAGCAGCTCCAGCATGACCGGGTCGCTGTCGACGGCGGTGACCTCTGCGCCCAGCGCGAGCGCCGCCGCCGTCACCACGCCGGTGCCGCAGCCCACATCGAGCAGGCGGCGGGCGCGGCTCTGGCGGGCGGGGGCGAGGAGGTGGCCGACGGTGTGCGAGCTGAGGTGGGCGAAGCCGCGATCGTACGCTTCGGCGTTGGTCACCGGCCCAGCCTAGCCCAGGCGCGAACTTGACAATCTCAGGTGAGATTCCACCGCAAAGCCTGTTTTTTCGCGAAATGTCGGCCTTAAGGTCGTCGGCATGACCTCCATCGACGCCTTCATCGACGCCCTGCCCAAGGCCGAGCTGCACGTCCACCTGGTGGGCTCCGCCTCGGTCGCCACCGTGCTGGAGCTGTCGCGCCGCCACCCGGGCAGCGCCGTCCCCACCAGCGAGGAGGAGCTGCGCCGGTTCTACCGGTTCGTCGACTTCCCGCACTTCGCCCGCGTCTACCGGGCCGTCAACGCGCTCGTCCGCGAGCCGGAGGACGTCGCCACGCTCGTCCTCGGCCTGGCCCGCGACCTCGCCGGACAGGGCGCCCGCTACGTGGAGCTGCAGGTCACCCCGTACGCCCACCACGTGGTCGGGATGCCCATGCGCGAGGTCACCGAGGCCCTCGACCTGGCCGCCGCCCGCTCACTCGCCGACCACGGGGTCGAGATGGCCTACATCTTCGACATCCCGGGCGAGTACGGCGAGGAGGCCGCGAAGGTGACGCTGGAGCACGCCCTCCAGGAACCTCCCGCCGCCCTGGTAGGTTTCGGCATCGGCGGAATCGAACAGGAACGCGCCAAATACCGGGACGCCTACCGCGCCGCCTTCTCCGCCGCCCGCGCCGCCGGCCTGCACAGCGTTCCGCACGGCGGCGAGATGACCGGCCCCGAGACGATCTGGGAGGTCATCGACGGGTACGGCGCCGAGCGCATCGGCCACGGCATCAACTGCCTGTCCGACCCGCGCCTGGTGGCCCACCTGCGCGAGACGCGGCTCCCGCTGGACGTCTGCCCCACCTCCAACGTGTGCACCGGCCAGGTCGGGCGCATCGAGGACCATCCGCTGCCCAGGATGCTGGAGGAGGGCCTGTACGTGACGCTGAACAGCGACGACCCGCCCATGTTCGCCACCACGCTGGCCGAGGAGTACCGGGTGGCGCACCGGGTGTTCGGGTTCGGCGAGCCGGAGCTGGCGCAGTTCGCGCGCAACGGGGTGCGGGCGTCGTACCTGGGGGAGGGGCGCAAGCGGGAGCTGCTGGCCGAGATCGACACCCTCCTCGCGGCGGGCTGATCCCGGCCAGGCCCCTCTCAGCGCCTCACGGCGAGGCGATGCGTCCCAGCTCGGGCGGGATCTTGCTCGCCGCCTTGCGGTCCAGCAGGAACAACGTCCGCCCCCGCCCACGGGCCCCGGCGGCCGGCACCTGCACGGGCCCGGACTCCGACAGCGCGAGCCGCACGGCCCCCGACTTCTCCTCGCCGGCCGCCACCACCCACACCTCGCGGGAGGCCTGGATGGCGGGCAGCGTCAGGGAGATGCGGGTGGGCGGCGGCTTGGGCGAGCCGTGCACCGCGACCACCGGGCGCGTGTCGTAGAGCGCGGGCATCCCGGGGAACAGGGACGCCACGTGCGCGTCGGGGCCCATGCCGAGCAGCATCACGTCGAAGCTCGGCACCGGCCCGTGGTCCTCGGGCCTGGCGGCCTTGCGCAGCTCGGCGGCGTACGCGTCGGCCGACTCCTCGGCCGTCATGCCCGAGTCGGGGCCGCGCATGACGTGCACCCGCGCGGGGTCCACGTCCACGTGGTCGAGCAGGGCGTCGCGGGCGCCGGTCTCGTTGCGCTCCTTGTCGCCGGAGGGCACGAAGCGTTCGTCGCCCCACCAGACGTCCAGGCGCCGCCAGTCGACGGCGTCCCTGGCGGGGGTGGCGGCGATGGCCGCGAGCGTGGCGATGCCGACGGTGCCGCCCGTCAGCACGAGCGACGCCGAGCCCTTGGCCGACTGGACGTCCACGAGCCGGGTGATGATCCGCGCGGCGACGGCCTTGGCCAGGACGTCGGCGTCGCGGTGCACGACGATGCCGGGAACGCTCATGGTCGTCTCCCCTTGAACTGCCGTCATCCCTTGTACGTCCTCGCGAACCGCTTGACCGCGGCCTCGTAGATCTCGTCGGTGTCGAGCCTGCGCAGCTCCTCGGCCATCAGCTCCGAGGTCTGCCGCCTGGCCAGCGCCACGTTCCTGTCGGGCTGGCCGGGGCGGCACAGCGTGGCCAGCCGGGCGTCGGTCCTGACGACCGCCAGCTCGCCGTCGGAGACCTGGAGCCGCACGGCGGTCAGGCCTGGCCCGGGCGAGTCGACGACCTTGATCGGGGCGCCGAGCCGCTCCGACAGCCACGCGGCCAGCAGCGGCGCGCTCGGGTGGCCGGGCGAGGCCTCCACGGTGCCCTTGCGCACCTTGCCCACCGGCTGGTCGAACGCGGCGGCCAGCAGGCTGCGCCACGGCGTCAGCCGCGCCCACGACAGGTCGGTGTCGCCGCGCGCGTAGCCCTTGGCCCGGACGACCAGCGACTTGACGCCGCCGTCGTCGAACCCCTTGGCGTCGGTGATGCGCCGCTGCGCCAGCGCCCCGATCGCGTCCTTGGCCGGCGCGTCGGGCGCCGCGCCCGGCCACCACGCCACCACCGGCGTGTCGGGCAGCAGCAGCGGGCTGACCACGGAGTCGGCGTGGTCGGTGAGCTCGCCGTACAGGCGCAGCACCACGACCTCGCCTGGCGTGTTCTCGCCGATGCGCAGCTCCGCGTCGAGCCTGATGGCCTCCTCAGGCTCGCGCTTGATCACCACGATGATGCGCGACGGGTGCTCGCGGGCGGCCTCCGTGGCGGCGCGCAGCGCGTCGTACTGGTGGCGCTCCTCGCTGACCACGACGAGCGTGAGCACCATGCCGATGGCCGGTGCGCCCATCTGGTGACGGAGATGGGTGAGCTGGGCGGCGATCTTGCCCGCCGTGGTGTCCGTCAACATGAACGTGGTCATCTAGAGCCTCCTCCACACGCGGCCGTCGCGGGCCATCATCGCGTCGGCCGACTCGGGCCCCCACGAACCGGACTCGTACGGCTCCGGCTGCCCCTGCGTGGCCCAGAACTCCTCGATCGGGTCGAGGATGTTCCACGACAGCTCCACCTCCCGCTGGTGCGGGAAGAGCGGCGGATCGCCGATCATCACGTCGAGCAGCAGCCGCTCGTACGCCTCCGGCGACGACTCCAGGAACGACTCGCCGTAGGCGAAGTCCATGGACACGTCGCGGACCTCCATGGCGGTGCCGGGCACCTTCGACCCGAACCGCACCGTGATGCCCTCGTCGGGCTGGACGCGGACCACCAGCGCGTTCTGGCCGAGGATCTCGGTGTCGTCCTTGCTGAACGGCAGGTGCGGCGCCCGCTGGAACACCACGGCCACCTCGGTGACGCGGCGGCCCAGCCGCTTGCCGGTGCGCAGGTAGAACGGCACCCCGGCCCAGCGCCTGTTGGCGATCTCCAGCTTGATGGCGGCGTAGGTCTCGGTCGTGGACTGCGGGGAGATGCCCTCCTCCTGCAGGTAGCCGACGACCTTCTCGCCGCCCTGCCAGCCCGCGGAGTACTGGCCGCGCGCGGTGTTCAGCCCCAGGTTGGCGGGCAGCCGCACGGCCTTGAGCACCTTCTCCTTCTCCCGCCGCAGCGAGTTGGCCTCGAAGGAGGTCGGGTCCTCCATCGCGACGAGCGCGAGGAGCTGGAGCAGGTGGTTCTGGATCACGTCGCGGGCGGCGCCGATGCCGTCGTAGTAGCCGGCCCGGCCGCCGATGCCGATGTCCTCGGCCATCGTGATCTGCACGTGGTCGACGAAGCTGCGGTTCCAGATCGGCTCGTAGAGGTTGTTGGCGAACCTCAGCGCCATGATGTTCTGGACGGTCTCCTTGCCCAGGTAGTGGTCGATCCGGAAGATCGAGCTCTCCGGGAAGGCCGAGGTGGTGATCTCGTTCAGCTCGTGAGCCGACTTCAGGTCGTGCCCGAACGGCTTCTCGATCACCACGCGCCGCCACGACCCGTCGGGCGCGTCGGACAACCCCGTCCGCTTGAGCTGCTCCACCACCACGGGGAAGAACTTCGGCGGCACCGACAGGTAGAAAGCGTAGTTTCCGCCGGTGCCGCGGGTCTCGTCGATCTCAGCCAACGCCATGGCCAGCGCGTCGAACGCCCCGTCGTCAGAGAACTCGCCGGGCACGAAATGGATGCCCTCGCGGATCTGCTTCCAGACCTCCTCGCGGAACGGGGTCCTGGCGTGCGCCTTGACGGCGTCGTGCGTCAACTGGGCGAAATCCTGGTCTTTCCAATCGCGCCGGGCGAAGCCGACCAGCGAGAAGCCGGGCGGCAGCAGCCCCCGGTTCCCCAGGTCGTAGATCGCCGGCAGCAGCTTGCGCTTGGCCAGGTCACCCGTCACGCCGAACAACACCATCACACACGGCCCGGCCACCCGGGGCAGCCGCTTGTCGCGCGGGTCGCGCAGCGGGTTGGCGGCTGCCACTTCCTCAGTGGTGGCGGTGCCCGCGACGGCCGCCGCAACGGTGGCGGCTTCCTCCGCGGGTGCTGCCGGGTCTGTCATCTCAAGCCTCCTGTGCGGCTGCGAGCAAACGCGCGACGCCCGCCGCGCGGTCGGTCAAATGCAGGCGTACGGCCGGGCGCCCGCGGGTCTCCAGCGCCGCCAGATCCCCCAGGGCCTGGGCGAGCTGGAGCCTGCCCAGGCTGTACGGCCTGCCGGGCACGGCGACGTCCTCCGTCACCACCCCCGTGATCTGCAGGAACACGCCGTTCTGCGGCCCGCCCTTGTGGTACTGCCCGGTGGAGTGCAGGAACCGCGGCCCCCAGCCGAACGTCACCGGCCGGTCGGTCCGCAGCGCGAGCAGCGTCCGCAACGTCAGCGGATCGGCCATCATCCACGCGTCGGTCATCTGCTCGAAGTCGGCACCCTCGGGCACCGGGGCGTCGAAGGCGGCCAGCCGGTCCAGATAAGCCATGATCGCCAGGTAGCCGTCGCCGGGGATCGCGTGCAGCAGCTCCGCGAACAGCCCCGGCAGGTCCTTGGCCGTCGCCGCCCCGTACACCTCGACGGGGCCGTCGGTGAACGCGGGCGCGCCCGTCGGCAGGTCGGGCAGGGCCAGCAGGGCGGTGGTGTTCTCCTTCGACTCGGCCACCTGCGGCTGGTCGAACGGATCCACCTCCAGCAGCAGCCCGGCCACGGCGGTGGCGTACTCCCAGACCAGGAACTGCGCGCCCAGCGGCCCGTCCACGCGCACGTCGCCGACGTCGGACTCGATCGCGACGACCAGCTCGTCGCCCGACCGGTTGGGGTCGGCGCCGACGACCGGCAGGATGCCCCTGCCCTGCTTGCCGGTGGACTCGGCGACGAGCTGCTCGATCCAGTCGGGCAGCCCGAAGATGGGCGAGAGCTGGTCCTCCAGGAGCAGCTTGTCGCGCCCGGCCAGCGCCGCCCCGCCGAGCGCCGCCCCCAGGTCGAGCCCGGGGTTGCCGGTGTCGAGCGACAGCAGCGGCAGCACCTCGGCGGCCTCGTCGAGCAGCCCCGCCACGTCGGCCCCGGCCAGCGCGGCGGGCACCAGCCCGAACGCCGACAGCGCCGAGTAGCGGCCGCCCACGTCGGGCGGCGCGAGCACCAGCTCGTGGCCGCCGTCGGCGGCGAGCTGCTCCAGCGGCGAGCCCGGGTCGGTGACGACCACGACGCGGCCCGCGGGGTCGAGGCCCGCGTCCGCGAAGAGCCGCTGGTAGATCCGCAGATGACAGTCGGTCTCCACGGTCGAGCCGCTCTTGCTCGCCACCACCACGACCGTGGACTCCAGGCGGTCGGTCAGCGCGCGGCGGACCTGCCCCGGGTCGGTCGTGTCGAGCACGGTGAGCGGCACGTCGCCGGTGGCGCAGATGATCTCCGCGGCCAGCGACGAGCCGCCCATCCCGGCCAGGACCACGTTCGTCAGGCCCGCGGCGCGGGTTCTCGCCGCGAGCTCGCCCAGGGCGGGCAGCAGCTCGCGGGAGGAGCGGGGCAGGGTCAGCCAGCCGAGCCTGACCGCCGCCTCCGCCTCGGCGTCCTCACCCCACAGCGTGGGGTCGCCGCCGGCGAGCCGCGCGGGCACGCCGTCGGCGACGAGGCGCCCCGCGACGGAGGAGGCGGCCGAGGCCACCCCCTCCTCGCGGTAGGACACCTCCATCACGGAACCAGGTTCTTGGTGACGCTCTCGAGCAGCTCGTTCCAGGACGCCTCGAACTTCTCCACGCCCTCCTCCTCCAGGACCTTCACCACGTCGTCGTAGTCGACGCCGGCGTCCTTGAGCGCGGCCATGGTGTTCCAGGCCTGCTCGTAGAACGGGCGGACGGTGTCGCCGGTGACGTTGGCGTGGTCGGCCGTGGCGTCGAGCGTCTTCTCCGGCATCGTGTTGACGGTGCCGGGGGCGACGAGCTGGTCGACGTACATGGTGTCGGAGTATTCAGGGTTCTTGACGCCCGTCGAGGCCCACAGCGGGCGCTGCGGCCGGGCGCCGGCGGCGCGCAGGCTCTGCCACCGCTCGGAGTTCATGACCTCCTCGAACGCCGCGTACGCCAGGCGCGCGTTGGCGATGCCCGCCTTGCCCTTCAGCTCCGGCTTGCCGAGCTGCTCCAGGCGCTTGTCGATCTCGGTGTCGACGCGGCTGACGAAGAACGAGGCCACCGACTCGATCGAGGCCAGGTTCAGGCCCTTGGCCTGCGCGGCCTCCAGGCCGGCGAGCCAGGCGTCCATGACCGCGCGGTAGCGCTCCAGGGAGAAGATCAGCGTGACGTTGACGCTGATGCCCTCCGACAGCGCCTGCGTGATCGCGGGCAGGCCCTCGACCGTCGCCGGGATCTTGATCATCAGGTTGGGCCTGTCGACCAGCCACCACAGCGCGCGGGCCTCGGCGATCGTCTTCTCGCTCTCGCGGGCCAGCCGCGGGTCCACCTCCAGCGACACGCGGCCGTCCACGCCGCCGCTGGCGTCGTAGACCGGGCGCAGCACGTCGGCGGCCCAGCGGATGTCGTAGGCGGTGAGGGCGCGTACGGCCTCGCCCACCTCGACGCCGCGTACGGCCAGGTCGTGGAGCTGGCTGTCGTAGGCGTCGCCCTTGCTGAGCGCGTTGGCGAAGATCGTGGGGTTGGAGGTGACCCCGACGACGTTCTTCTCGCGGATCAGCTGCTCCAGGTTGCCGCTGCGCAGGCGCTCACGGCTGATGTCGTCGAGCCAGATGGCAACGCCCTGGCCGGACAGCTTCTTGAGGATCTCGCTCATCTCTTCTTCAGTTTCCCGTCGTCTCGCCCTTGTCCTGACCCAGCTTGGCCAGGCTCGCCTTGGCCGCCGCCGCCACGCGCTCAGCCGTCAGCCCGAACTGCTCGTACAAAGTCTTGTACGGCGCAGAGGCACCGAAGTGTTCGAGGCTGACCACCTCGCCGCACTCGCCGACGTACTCGTGCCAGCCGAGCGCGATGCCCGCCTCGACCGCCACCCGAGCCCGGATCGACGAGGGCAGAACCGTCTGCCTGTATGCGGTGTCCTGCCCGTTGAACCACTCGACACACGGCATCGAGACCACCCGCGTGGGGATGCCCTGCGCCTCCAGGAGGTCGCGGCCGTTCAGCGCGATCTCCACTTCGCTGCCCGTGGCGATGAGGATGACCTTCGGCTGGCCGTCGGACGCCTCACGCAGCACGTAGCCGCCGCGGGCCACGCCCTCGGCGCTGGTGCCCTCGACGACCGGCAGGTTCTGCCTGGTCAGCGCCAGCGCGGCGGGGCGGTCGGTGTGCTCCAGCACGGTCTTCCACGCGTACGCCGTCTCGTTGGCGTCGGCCGGGCGCACCACGTCGAGGCCGGGGATCGCGCGCAGCGCCCACAGGTGCTCGATCGGCTGGTGGGTGGGGCCGTCCTCGCCGAGGCCGATCGAGTCGTGCGTCCACACGTACGTGACCGGCAGCTTCATCAGCGCGGCCAGCCGAACCGCGGGCCGCATGTAGTCGGAGAAGACCAGGAACGTGCCGCCGTACGGGCGGGTGCCGCCGTGCAGCGCGATGCCGTTGAGAATGGCGCCCATGGCGTGCTCGCGGATGCCGAAGTGCAGCGTGCGGCCGAAGCGGTTGCCCTTGAAGTCCTTGGTCTGGAACTCCTCGGGGATGAAGGACGGCTCGCCCTTCATCGTGGTGAGGTTGGACTCGGCCAGGTCGGCCGAGCCGCCCCACAGCTCGGGCAGCACCGGGGCCAGCGCGTTGAGCACCTCGCCGCTCGCCTTGCGGGTGGCGACGGAGGAGCCCTTCTCGAACGACGGCAGCGCGGTGGCCCAGCCGGCCGGCAGCTCGCGGCGGGAGATGCGGTCGAGCTCGGCGGCGCGCTCGGGGTTGGCCAGGCGCCACTCGGCGTAGGACTTGTCCCACTCGGCGTGCTCGGTGCGCCCGCGCTGGGCGACGCCGCGGGCGTGCTCCAGCACCTCGGCCGGCACGTCGAAGGTCTTGGCCGGGTCCAGGCCCAGCACTTCCTTGGTGGCCTTCACCTCGGCCTCGCCCAGGGCGGAGCCGTGGATCTTGCCGGTGTTCTGCTTGTTGGGCGCCGGGTAGCCGATGATCGTGCGCAGCCGGATGAACGACGGCCTGTCCGTCTCCGCCCTGGCCGCCTGCAGCGCCTCGTAGAGGGCCTGGACGTCCTCGACGTACTCGCCGGACTCGGTCCAGTCGACGCTCTGGGTGTGCCAGCCGTAGGCCTCGTAGCGCTTGACCACGTCCTCCGACAGGGCGATCTGCGTGTCGTCCTCGATGGAGATGTGGTTGTCGTCGTAGACGACGACGAGGTTGCCCAGCTTCTGGTGGCCGGCGAGCGAGCTGGCCTCGTGGCTGATGCCCTCCTCGATGTCACCGTCGCTGACGAAGCACCAGATGTTGTGGTCGAACGGCGAGGCGCCGTCGGCGGACTCGGGGTCGAACAGGCCGCGCTCGCGGCGGGCCGCCATGGCCATGCCGACGGCGTTGGCGATGCCCTGGCCGAGCGGGCCCGTCGTGGTCTCCACACCCGCCGTGTGCCCGTGCTCGGGGTGACCCGGCGTCAGACTGTCCCACTGCCGCAGGCGCCTGAGGTCGTCCAGCGTCAGGCCGTAACCGGACAGGTAGAGCTGGATGTAGAGCGTCAGGCTGCTGTGGCCGCACGACAGGACGAAACGGTCACGGCCGAGCCAGTTCGGGTCAGTCGGGTCGTGACGCATCACGCGCTGGAACAGCAGGTATGCGGCGGGGGCCAGACTCATGGCGGTGCCGGGGTGACCCGAGCCCGCCTTCTCCACTGCGTCCATCGCCAGTGCTCGAACGACGTCGACCGCCTGCTTGTCGAGGTCGGTCCATTCAAGGGCTGGCACGAGTTCGGTGCTCAAGTGCTCGATCTCCGGAATCTAGTTGTCATTGGTCGTACCGCCTGCCGCGGCTCGCCGCAGGTTGCGCTGCGCGCGCGCCTACACGGAAACCCTAACCGGGTGGAGCTGGCGATCGATTCCCATTCCCACCTTCGCGTGTCCATGTACGGCGCAAGCCCCCCATTGGCCGGACCGGCCGCCCCTGCGACTACAGTTTGTTTGTTCGCAGGGGCGCCACCGGCGCCCGCCCATGGATCCGCTCTCATCAGAGGTTACGCGTTGACTTCCGACAGGCTGGAAGCGCCTTGACGGTGCTGACCAACAGGCAGGCGACGGCCCCATCACCGCAGGTGAAGGCGCCGCGCTCGATCGGCATGATCGTCAAGGCCTACATCGCGCTCACCAAGCCGCGGATCATCGAGCTGCTGCTGATCACGACACTGCCCGTGATGTTCCTCGCGGCGGGCGGCCTGCCGCCGCTGTGGACGTCGATCGCGGTCATGGTGTTCGGCACCCTGTCGGCGGGCAGCGCCAACGCGCTCAACTGCTACGTGGACCGCGACATCGACCAGAAGATGCGCCGCACCCGCCGCAGGCCGCTGGCCAGGCACCAGGTCTCGCCGCGCGGCGCGCTGATCTTCGGCATCGTGCTGGGCGTGCTGTCCACGGCCGGCCTGTGGCTGACCACCAACTGGCTGGCCGCGGTCCTGTCGCTCGCCGCGATCCTGTTCTACGTGCTGGTCTACTCGATGCTGCTCAAGCGCCGCACGGCGCAGAACATCGTGTGGGGCGGCATCGCGGGCTGCATGCCGGTCATGATCGGCTGGGCGGGCATCACCGAGCGGCTCGACTGGGCGCCGCTGGTGCTGTTCGGGGTGGTGTTCTTCTGGACGCCGCCGCACACCTGGACGCTGGCCATGCGCTACAAGGAGGACTACGCGGCGGCCAAGGTGCCGATGCTGCCGGTGGTGGCCACCGAGCGGCGGGTCATCATGGAGTCCATCGCCTACACCTGGGCCACCGTGCTGTGCTCGCTGGCGTTGTGGCCGGTGGCGGGCACCACGTTGTTCTACCCGGTCGTGGCGGCCGTGCTGGGCGCGATGTGCCTGTGGGAGGTGCACCGCCTGCTGGCCAGGCTCAACTCGGGCAAGAGCGGTGTGGACCTGCGGCCGATGCGCTTCTTCCACTGGTCGAACGCCTACCTGGCGCTGCTGTTCCTCGCGGTGGCGATCGACCCGCTGCTGGCCTGATCGTGGAGAGCCCGGCCGTTGCGCCGGGCTTTTTCGCGTTCCTATGATGCACATGTGAACAGCTCTTCAGGTGTTGTGACGCACTTGAGGGAGACGGGATGAGCGGGGGCCACGGGCACGGTCACACGGCCGGCGCCGACAGGCGGTACCTGATCGGCGCGCTGGCGCTCATCGCCGGCTACATGGCCGTCGAGGTCGTCGCGGGTGTGATCGCCAACTCGATCGCGCTGATCTCGGACGCCGCCCACCTGCTGACCGACGCCAGCGCCATCGCGCTGGCCCTGGTCGCGATGCGCATCGCCGCCAGGCCGGCCGGCGGCGCCTACACCTTCGGCTACCAGCGGGCCGAGATCCTCTCCGCGCAGATCAACGGCGTGACGCTGCTCCTGCTGGTGGCGTACTTCGCCTACGAGGGCGTGCGCCGCCTCCTCGACCCGCCCGACGTGCACGGGCCCGTCGTGCTGGGCACCGCCGTGGCGGGCGTCGCCGTGAACGCGCTGGCCGCGTGGCTGCTGTCCAGGGCGAACCGGCGCAGCCTCAACGTCGAGGGCGCCTTCCAGCACGTGCTCAACGACATGTACGCGTTCATCGCCACGGCCGTCTCGGGAGCCGTGGTCTGGCTGACCGGCTTCCGCCAGGCCGACACGATCGCCGCCCTGGTCGTGGCCGCGCTGATGCTCAAAGCAGGCTGGGGCCTGCTGCGCGACTCCGGCCGGGTGCTGCTGCAGGCGGCCCCCGCCGGCCTCGACCCGGACGAGATCGGCCGCCTGCTGGCCGCTCAGCGCGACGTGGAGGAGGTGCACGACCTCCATGTCTGGACGGTGACGAGTGGCTACCCGACCCTGTCGGCCCACGTGCTGGTGGCGCGCGGCGCCGACTGCCACCGGGTGCGCACGCGGCTCGCCGACCTGCTGCACGAGCGGTTCGCGATCGGCCACACCACCCTCCAGGTCGATCACGGCGCCCCCGGCCTGGAGCGGCACTGCGTGGACCCGCACGGACCCCGGCACTCTGATCCGTTAAAGTCACCCTATGGCGAGCCGTGATCCACGCTGGGTGTTGAAGGACCGCCCGTCGTTCGCGTTGATCATCGGGCTGGTCCTCACCGGCATCTGCGCCCTGGTCTCGTTCTCCTTCGACGTGTTCAACGGCGCGCCGGTGCAGTTCTTCATCGCCCTGGCGCTGGCGCTCGCGCCGGTTCCGCTGCTGCTGGCGGCCGTGCTGGCGCTCGACCGGATGGAGCCGGAGCCGCGCAGCAACCTGATCTTCGCCTTCGCCTGGGGCGCGGGCGTGGCGGTGCTCGTGGCCGGCGTGATCAACTCGCTCAACCTGCACTACATCATCGACACCGCCAAGCTGTCGGAGGCCAGCGCGCGCAACCTCGCGGCCACGTTCGGCGCGCCGGTGGTGGAGGAGACGATGAAGGGCCTGGTGCTGCTGGGCCTGCTCCGCTTCCGCAGGGCCGAGCTCGACGGGCCGACCGACGGCATCATCTACGCCAGCATGGTCGGCCTCGGCTTCGCCATGAGCGAGAACGTCAGCTACTACCTGGGCGCGCTGTCCACCTCCGGGGTCAAGGGGCTGGCCGTCACCGTGGTGCTGCGCGGCATCCTGTCGCCGCTGGCCCACCCGCTGTTCAGCTCGATGATCGGGGTCGCCGTCGCGTACGCGGCCCAGCGCAGGGGGCCCGAGCGCAGCACGTACGTGCTGGCGGGGTGGACGGCGGCGATGATCCTGCACGGGCTGTGGAACGGCCTGGCCTCCTACGGCGGGTTCCCCGGGCTGGTGGTGGCCTATCTGACGCTGCTGGTGGTGCTGGTCGTGCTCATCGGCGTGGTGTTCAGGGACCGGCGGCGCATCGTGGCGCTCATCCAGCGCTACCTGCCGGCGTACGAGCCGACCAAGCTGGTCACCCAGGCCGACATCTTCATGCTCTCGGCCTTCGCCCGGCGGCGGCAGGCCAGGCAGTGGGCCCGCGCGCACGGCGGCAAGCCGGGGCTGCGGGCGATGCGCGACTACCAGCTCGCCGCCACCGAGCTGGGCCTGCTGCACGAGCGGGCGGCCCGCCACATGGTCGACGAGCACACCTTCCACGAGGAGCAGCGGGCGCTGCTGGAGTGCATGAGCACCGCCCGCGCCGACTTCCCGGTGCCGGAGATGCACGCCAGGTCGGTGGCCAGGGGGTCGCCGCCGCCCGGCTACGCGCCCGGCGCGCCCGGCTGAGACAGAGCGCGGGGTGACCACACGCCGTGGGACCTCCGGCTACGCGCCCGGCTGGGACAGGATGCGGGTGAGTGAGACCTCGCGGGGCCCCGGGTAGACCGGGTCGGAGTTCAGGACCAGGGCGTCGGTGAAGGCCTTGGCGGTGGCGAACAGCTCGCGGGCGGCGTAGGCGTACGTGGTCGCGGCCCAGCGCCTGGAGGAGTCGTCACCGGCGCCGAACGCCTCCAGCCCGGCCGTCCTGCACAGCGTCACGGCCCTGGGGATGTGGAACTCCTGGGTCACCACGGTCACCCGCTCAGCGCCGAACACCTCGCGCGCCCGCACGCACGAGTCCCACGTGTCGAACCCGGCGTAGTCGAGCACCATCACCGCGTCGGGCACCCCCTTGGCGCGCAGGTAGTCGCGCATGGCGGTGGGCTCGTCGTACTCCACGCGGCTGTTGTCGCCCGACAGCAGCAGCGCCTTCACCTTGCCCGCCAGGTACAGCTCGGCGGCGATGTCGAGCCTGCGGGCCAGCATCGGGGAGGGGTGCCCGGCGAACAGGCCGGCGCCGAGCACCAGCGCGGCCTGCGTCTCGGGCACCCGCCGGATCCAGCCCGCGTCCTCGGCCATCGCCCGGTGTCCAGAGCTGCCGAGCCAGGCCCACGTCATGGGCGCCAGCGTGAGCACGCTGGCCAGCACCAGCCCCTGGTACGCGCGGCGCAGCGCCTTCCGGGAGAGGCGGACTTTTCCCCGCAAAGCACACCCCTTCCGGGCCGGGGGAGTGGCGAACGTAACACCACATACCCTGGCATATCCGCTCAGGCGACGGCGGCTGCCTCGGTGGGGGAGTGGGCGGCGGCCGACGGCTCGGGGTCGCGGGAGCGCAGCGAGGTGGCGACCCTCAGCGCGGCGATCCAGACCAGCGTCGAGCCGACGACGTGCAGCAGGACCAGCACCGCCGGCACGGCCAGGAACCACTGCGTGTAGCCGATCACGCCCTGCAGCAGTTCCACGCCGAGCGCGGCCAGCGCCGCCCGCTTGGCCGCTCGCGGCGCGTCGGTCACGTGCAGGGCGAACAGCAGCGCGAACGTCAGCCCCACCACCACGTAGGCCACGTCGGCGTGCAGCCTGGCCACGGTCTCGATGTCTAGGTCGAAGCGGGAGGCCATCTCGTCGCCCGAGTGCGGCCCAGTGCCGCTGACCACGACCCCGATCACCAGCAGCGCGAACACGGCCGCCACCAGCGAATGGCCGAGCACGCGGATGTTGCGGTGGACGACCGGCCGCGCCGGCCCGTCGCCCTCGCCCGCGCGCGCGTACAACATCCAGCAGGCCGCGATCAGGCCGCTGGAGATGAGGTAGTGCATGCCGACGGTGAACGGGTTGAGCGTCGTGTTGACCACCACCCCGCCCCACAGGGCCTGCGCGATGATCCCGATCGGCTGCAGCCAGGCCAGGCGGATCAGGGAGACGCGGCGCGGGCGCATCCGCACGGCGGCCACCCAGCAGGCGATGCCCACGGCCAGCACCAGGAACGCGAGCAGCCGGTTGCCGAACTCGACGGCCATGTTCAGCGGCGACACCTCGGGGTGCGCGACCGGGATGAAGCTGTCGGGCGTGCACCTGGGCCATGTGGGGCAGCCGAGCCCGGAGGCGGTGACGCGCACGCCCGCCCCGGTGACCGTGATGCCGGCGTTGACCACCACGGAGGCCAACGCCCAGACGCGCATCGAGCGCGTCGTCGGCGCCCAGAAGGACCGGATGAAACGCGCGAGGAGGTGGGGGTTGTCCGTGGGTAGCTTCACGTCATCGATGGTAGGGGCCCCACTGGCCGGTCCGGCCATCGGGCTCGTGGGAGCTGCGGACTTCTCAAGCATCCAAGGTATGTGACATATTACTGGCAGGAGGTGGTGATGTCCGACGTGATCGTCGTCGGCGCGGGAGTGGTGGGAGCGGCCTGCGCCTACTACGCGGCGCGCGCGGGCCTCGACGTGACCGTGATCGACCGCGGCCCGGTGGCCGGCGGCACGACCGGCTCGGGCGAGGGCAACGTGCTGGTCTCCGACAAGGAACCGGGCCCCGAGCTGGACCTGGCCGTGCTGTCGAACCGGCTGTGGCGCTCGCTGGCCGAGCTCGGCGGGTTCGAGTTCGAGCCGAAGGGCGGCCTCGTCGTCGCCGAGACCGAGGACGTCCAGCGGCAGCTCACCGAGCTGGCGGGCAAGCAGGGCGTCGAGCACACCCTCGTGCCCGCCCCCAGGCTGCGCGACCACGAGCCGCACCTGGCGGAAGGCCTGGCCGGAGGCGTGTTCTACCCCCAGGACGCCCAGGTGCAGCCCATGCTCGCCGCCGCCGCCCTGCTGCGGCACGGCGCGGAACGCTTCGGCCACGGCACGCTGCGGCTGCGGCTCGGCGCCACCGTGACCGGCGTCCTGCGCTCGGGAGACCGGGTGACCGGCGTGCGCACCACACAGGGCGACGTACTCGGCGACGCCGTCGTCAACGCGGCGGGCACCTGGGGCGGCGAGGTCGCCGCGCTCGCGGGCGTGCACCTGCCGGTGCTGCCCAGGCGCGGGTTCATCCTCGTCACCGAGCCGCTGCGCGAGCCGCTCATCAGGCACAAGGTCTACACCGCCGCCTACGTGACGAACGTGGCCAGCGACTCCGCAGGGCTGGAGACCTCCGCCGTGGTGGAGGGCACGCCCGCCGGGACCGTGCTCATCGGGGCCAGCAGGGAACGCGTCGGGTTCGACAGGACCACGTCGGTGCCGGTGCTGGCGCGGCTGGCCGAGCAGGCGGTCGCGCTCTTCCCGGCGCTGAAGGAGGTGCGGGCGATCCGGTCGTACTGCGGGTTCCGGCCGTACTGTCCCGATCACCTGCCGGTCATCGGGGCGGATCCGCGGGCGCCCGGGTTGTATCACGCGTGCGGTCATGAAGGCGCGGGGATCGGGCTGGCCCCGGCCACCGGGCACCTGCTCGCCCAGCTTCTCGCGGGCGAGCAGACCGATCTCGACCTGCGGCCCTTCCGCCCCGACCGTTTCCCCGCACCCTCGCTCTCCTCCGAGGAGGCCTCGTGACCTTCCACATCACCGTCGACGGCCGCCCCGTGCCCGTCGTGCCGGGGCAGACCATCGGCGCGGCCCTGCACGCGGCCGGGGTGCGGTCCTGGCGCACCACCCGCTTCGGCGGCCGGCCGCGCGGGCTGTTCTGCGGGATCGGGGTCTGCTTCGACTGCCTGATCTCGGTGAACGGGCGCCCGCCCGAGCGGGCCTGCCTGCTGGAGGCCGAGCCCGGGGACGAGGTGACGACGGCGTGACGTACGACCTCGTGGTGGTCGGCGGCGGGCCCGCCGGCGTGGCGGGCGCGCTCACGGCGGCGCTGGCCGGGCTGCGGGTGGCGCTGGTGGACTCCGGGATCCGGCTCGGCGGCCAGTACTTCAGGCACGCGGCCCGGCCCGAACGCGCGCCCGGACTCGATCGGTTCCTGCGGCAGGCGCGGGTGCTCGACGCGCGCGCCGACGTGCTGCTGCGGCACCAGGTGTGGGCGGTGTCCCGCGAGCCGGACGGCGACCTGCTCGTGCACTGCGCGACCAGGGACGCCTCCGCGCCCGGCGAGCGGGCGGTGGTGCTGCGGGCGCGGCGGTTGCTGATCGCGACCGGGGCGCACGACCGGCCGCTGCCGTTCCCCGGCTGGGACCTGCCGGGCGTGCTCACCGCCGGCGGCGCCCAGGCGCTGCTCAAGGGCGGCGGAGTGGTGGCGGGCCGCCGCATCGTGGTGTCCGGCACCGGCCCGTTCCTGCTGCCCGTCGCCACGGGCCTGGCGGGCGCGGGGGCGCGGGTGCTCGGCGTGTACGAGGCCAACGGCGGCCTCGGCCTGGCCAGGCACCCCGTACTGGCGCTGGGCAAGTCCGGGGAGGCGGCGGGATACGCGGCGGCCCTGGCCAGGCACCGGGTGCCGTACCGGACGAGGCAGGCGGTGGTGGCCGCGCACGGCGAGCACGAGGTGGAGGCCGTCACCGTCGCCCGCCTCGACCCCGACTGGAACGTCACCGGCACCCACGTCGTCGAGTGCGACGCTCTTGCCGTCGGGTACGGCTTCGTGCCGCAGATCGAGCTGGGGACGCAGCTCGGCTGCGAGACCCGCCACGACGTGGACGGCAGCCCGGTGCTGAGCGTGGACGCCACCCTCCGGACCAGCGTGCCGGGCGTGTGGGCGGCGGGCGAGCCCGTGGGGGTGGGCGGCTGGCGGCTGGCCGAACTGGAGGGCCGCCTCGCCGGCCGCGCCATCGTCGCCGACGCCCGCCAGGCCCGTGGCGCCGACGCCCGCCCCGCGCCTGGGGCCGACGATCGCACCGCGCCCGCTGGCGTTCGTCGCGTGCCAGGGGCCGGAGGCGTGCCGGTGGGTGGGAGCGCGGCCGCTGTCGTGCCGCCGTTGTTCGCGCGGAGGCGGGAGCGGTGGCGGGCGTTCGGGGAGGCGCTGCAGCGCGCGTACCCCGTCAAGCCCGGCTGGCAGGGCTGGTTGCGCGACGACACGCTCGTGTGCCGGTGCGAGGAGGTGCCGCTGGCCCGGGTACGCGAGGCGCAGGCCCTCGGCGCCACCGACGCGCGCGCGGTCAAGCTGCTGGCCAGGCCCGGCATGGGCTGGTGCCAGGGCCGCGTCTGCGGCTACGCCGTCTCCTGCCTGGCAGGCGAACGGCCGCAGCCGCCCCGCCGCCCGATCGCCCAGCCCGTCACTCTGGGCGCCCTGGCCTCCCTCACCACCCCTGCTGACGATGACACCAGCGACACTCCCCCCGACGACCCTTCCGCTCACTGACCCCCCGACACCTGGAGGACCTCCCCATGGAACACCGCAGCAAGCCCTGGCAGGGCGTCATGGTCGCCACCGCGCTCCCCCTGCGCGAAGACCTCTCGGTCGACTACGACGGCTACGCGGAGCACTGCCGCTGGCTGGTCGACAACGGCTGCGACGGCGTCGTACCGAACGGCTCGCTCGGCGAGTACCAGACGCTCACCCCGCAGGAGCGCACGAAGGTCATCGAGACGGCGGTCGCGGCGGTCGGCGGCGGCAACGTGATGGCGGGCGCGGGCGCGTACGGCGCCGCGGAGTCGCGGCGCTGGGCCGAGCAGGCGGGCGAGGCGGGCTGCGGCTCGGTCCTCCTGCTGCCGCCGAACGCCTACCGGGCCGACGAGCGGGCGGTCGTGGCGCACTACCGGGAGGTCGCCAAGGCGGGGGTGCCGATCGTGGCCTACAACAACCCCTACGACACCAAGGTGGACCTCACCCCCGCGCTGCTGGCCAGGCTGCACGAGGAGGGGCTGATCGTGGCGGTCAAGGAGTTCAGCGGCGACGTGCGCAGGGCGTACGAGATCGCCGAGCTGGCACCCGGGCTGGACCTGCTGATCGGCTCCGACGACGTGCTGCTGGAGCTGGCCGTGGCCGGGGCGGTCGGCTGGATCGCCGGCTACCCGAACGCGCTGCCCGCCTCCAACAGCGCCCTGTACCGCGCGGCCGTGGCCGGTGACCTGGAGACGGCGCTGCCGCTGTACCGGACCCTGCACCCGCTGCTGCGCTGGGACTCCAAGACGGAGTTCGTCCAGGCCATCAAGCTGTCCATGGACGTGGCGGGCCGCCACGGCGGCCCGTGCAGGCAGCCCAGGCAGCCGCTGACGGACGAGCAGGCCGCTATCGTGCGTGCGGCGACCGAGAAGGCACTGGCAGAAGGGCTGCGATGAGGACCAAGCGCGTTTTCCACGCCGTCGACTCCCACACCGAGGGCATGCCCACGCGGGTCATCACCGGCGGCATCGGCGTCATCCCCGGCGCGAGCATGGCCGAGCGGCGCGTGTACTTCCGCGACAACCTCGACCACGTCCGCACCCTGCTGATGACGGAGCCGCGCGGCCACTCGGCCATGAGCGGCGCCATCCTGCAGCCGCCGACCAGGCCGGACGCCGACTACGGCGTGCTGTTCATCGAGGTGTCCGGGCTGCTGCCGATGTGCGGGCACGGCACGATCGGCGTGGCCACCGTGCTGGTGGAGACCGGCATGGTCGAGGTGGTCGAGCCGGTCACGACCGTGCGCCTGGAGGTGCCCGCCGGGCTCGTCGAGGTGGACGTCGCCGTCGAGGACGGCATGGCCATGTCGGTGACGCTGCGCAACGTGCCGTCCTACTGCGACAGGCTGGACGCGAGCGTGACCGTGCCGGGGTTCGGGGAGATCCCGTACGACCTCGCGTACGGCGGCAACTTCTACGCCGTCGTGAACCTCGACCACTACGGCCTGCCGTTCGACCGCAAGGCCAAGAACGAGATCATCGCCGCCGGCCTGGCCACCATGGAGGCCGTCAACGCCGCCGACGAGCCCGTCCACCGCGAGGACTCCCGCATCCGCGGCTGCCACCACGTCTACTTCGCCGCCCCCGGCTCCGACGCCCACCACTCGCGGCACGCCATGGCCATCCACCCGGGCTGGTTCGACCGCTCGCCGTGCGGCACCGGCACCAGCGCCCGCATGGCCCAGCTCCACGCCAGGGGCGAGCTGCCGCTCGGCCGGGACTTCACGAACGAGTCGTTCATCGGCACCCATTTCATCGGGCGGCTGCTGGAGGAGACCACGGTGGGCGGGCGGCCGGCGGTCCTGCCGTCCATCACCGGGCGCGCCTGGATCACCGGAACCGCCCAGTACTTCCTCGACCCGCGCGACCCGTTCCCCGCGGGGTTCGAGCTCTGATGGTGACGACGGTCGACTACCACACCGCCGGGGAGCCGTTCAGAATCGTCACGGGCGGGGTGCCCGAGATCCCCGGCTCCACCGTGCTCGACCGCCGCACCACCGCGATGGCCGAGCTCGACGACCTGCGCCGGCTGCTGTGCAACGAGCCGCGCGGGCACGCCGACATGTACGGCTGCTTCCTGGTGCCGCCGGACGACCCGGGTGCGCGGTTCGGGGCGCTGTTCTGGCACAAGGACGGCTTCTCCACCGCCTGCGGGCACGGCACGATCGCGCTGGGCGTGCACGCGGTGCGCGAGGGCCTGGTCGAGGCCGCCCCCGACGGGGTGACGGACGTGGTCGTGGACGTGCCGTCGGGGCGCGTCACGGCCCGGGTGCGGCTGTCCGGCGGCGAGATCGAGGGCGTCACGTTCGTCAACGTGCCCTCGTACGTGATCGCCTGTGACGTCCCCGTGGCGGGCGTGCGCGCCGACGTCTCCTACGGCGGCGCCATCTACGCGTCCGTACGCGCCGCCGACCTCGGCCTGACGGTCGAGCCACGGCACGTCAACGCCCTCATCGAGCACGCCCGCCGGATCAAGGCCGGGCTGGCGGGCCACCCCGCCGCCCGGCACCCGTCCGACGAGCGGCTCTCCGGCGTCTACGGCGTGATCTTCTACGACGAGCTGCCCGACCTGGACGGCGTCAGGCGGCAGCGCAACGTCACCGTGTTCGCCGACGGAGAGGTGGACCGCTCGCCCTGCGGCTCCGGCACCGCGGCCAGGATGGCGCTGCTGTACGACGCCGGCAAGACGGCCGGCCTCGTCCACGAGAGCGTCGTGGGCAGCGTGTTCACCGCCCGCGTGGGGGAGACGACCGGGGAGGGCGTGATCGTGGAGATCGACGGCATGGCGTACCGGACCGGGCGGCACGTCTTCGAGCTCGACCCGGGCGACCCGTTCCCGACCGGGTTCACGCTGCGATGAGCGGGCTGCCGTACCTCGACGCCGCCGCCGTGGAGCGGCTGGTGCCCATGGGGCGGGCCGTGGACGTGCTGGAGGAGGCGCTGCGGGCCGGGCTCGACCCCGAGACGACCCCGCGCCGGCCCATCGTCGACCTGCCCGCCGGGCAACTCCTGCTCATGCCCGCCTCCACCCGGCGGTACGCGGGCGTCAAGGCCGTCAGCATCGCGCCCGGCAACCCGGGGCGGGGGCTGCCCCGCATCCAGGGCACGTACCTGCTGTTCGACGGCGAGACCCTGGCCCCGCTGGCCGCGCTGGACGGGATCGCGCTCACCTCGCTGCGCACGCCCGCCGTCTCCGCCCTCGCCGTCCGGCACCTCGCGGAGCCGGGGGCGCGGCGGCTGGTGGTGTTCGGGAGCGGGCCGCAGGCGTACGGGCATGTGCTGGCCCTGCGGGAGGTGCGGCCGGTGGAGGACGTCACCGTCGTCGCCCGCGACCGGCACCGGGCGGAGGCGCTCGCGGCCTGGTGCCGCGAGCTGGGGCTGACCGCCCGCGCCGCCGACTCCGGCGCGCGGCTGGCGGAGGCGGTGGCGGGGGCCGATCTGGTCGCGTGCTGCACCACGGCCAGAGACCCCCTGTTCCCCGGTAAGCTCGCCCGCGACGGCGTCACCGTCGTCGCGGTCGGCTCGCACGAGCCCGGCGCCCGCGAGCTCGACGGCGACCTGATCGCCCGCGCCACCGTGGTCGTCGAGGCCAGGGCGGCCGCCCTGGAGGAGGCGGGCGACATCGTCGTGCCGATCCGCCAGGGTACGATCACCTCTCATCATCTCGCCGGGAACCTCGCCGACCTGATCGCCGGAAGGGTGGTCGCCGGTCCGGGGCCGCGCGTGTTCAAGAGCACGGGCATGGCGTGGGAGGACCTCGTGGTCGCGGCTGCCGCCTACGAGGCCGCACAGCAGGGCCCAGGTGAGGGCCCGCGTTCGCGGGCACAGGCATGAGGGTGGACAGAGAAAGGGAGCGGCCGATGGCTGCCGAGGACCGGCTCGACCTGCCGATGGTGGGGGAGCGGCAGAGCTTGCGCGAGCAGGTGGCGCACGCGCTGCGCGCCGCGCTGATCACCGGTGAGATGCGGCCGGGGGTGGTCTACTCGGCGCCGGTGCTGGCCGCCCAGTTCGGCGTCTCGGCCACGCCGGTGCGCGAGGCGATGCTCGACCTGGCCAAGGAGGGCCTGGTCGAGGCCGTCCGCAACAAGGGGTTCAGGGTCACGGAGCTGTCCGACCGCGACCTGGACGAGCTGACCGAGATCCGCCAGCTCATCGAGGTGCCCACGGTGGCGAGGCTGGCCGACAGCTCGCGGGCGGAGGAGTTCGAGCGGCTGCGGCCGATCGCCGAGGAGATCGTGTCGGCCAGTGAGCGGGGCGACCTGCTCGCGTACGTGGACGCCGACCTGCGCTTCCACGTCGAGCTGCTGTCGCTGTGCGGGAACGCGCACCTGGTGTCGGTGGTGCAGGACCTGCGCAACAGGGCCAGGCTGTACGGCCTGTCGCAGCTTTCCGAGCGCGGCACGCTGGGCGACTCGGCGAGGGAGCACCTGCAACTGCTGGACGCGCTCAAGAGCGGCGACGGCGCCGCCGTCGGGCACCTGATGGCGGAGCACATCGGCCACGTCCGCGGCATCTGGGCAGAGCACTGACCGGCAAACAGGGTTAAGTTCTGAAATTCGGGATCGGGCACTCCCCGATGGCGGTAATCTCAATGCGGATCGGCCGGGCGACGCCTGGCGCGAGCGCCGCCGATCCCGCGTCCCCGGTCCGCAACGGACCGGCCCCTTTCGGCACATGCCTGGTCAAGCGGACACCCGCACTCCGCTGACCTTCATGGGCTCGGCACACCCCGCCCACCGAGCCGAGCCCACCGCCGCGCGCCCGAGACCCCATCCCACGGGCGCGCGGCGGCCCTCATCAGCGTTCGCGCGTGCGGGTCGAGCCCAGGCTGGCGGCCACGATGCAGATGATCGCCGCCCACTGCTGGACGTGCAGGATCTCGCTCAGCAGCAGCACCCCGATCAGCGCCGCCACGGCGGGCTCCAGGCTCATCAGGATGCCGAACACGTGCTTGGGCATGCGCCGCAGCGCCTGCAGCTCCAGCGAGTACGGGATCACCGACGACAGCAGCCCCACACCGAGCCCGATGAGCAGCAGCTCCGGCTGCAGCAGGTCGGCGCCGCCCGTCGTGACGCCGACCGGCAGGATCACCAGCGCCGACACGATCATGGCGAACGACAGCCCGCTCGTCCCGGGAAAGCGCCGCCCGGCCGCCGCCGACAGCAGGATGTAGGCGGCCCAGCAGGCGCCCGCCACCATCGCGAACCCGATGCCCACCCAGCTCACCGACGCCGACTCGCCCCACGGGGCCAGCAGCAGCACGCCGATGGCGGCCAGCCCGACCCACACCAGGTCGATCCGCCGCCGTGAGGCGGCCACCGCGACGCCCAGCGGCCCGAGGAACTCGATCGCCACCGCGATGCCCATCGGCAGCCGCGCCAGGGCCTCGTAGAAGGTCAGGTTCATGACGGCGAGCGTCAGGCCGAAGCCGGCCCCCACCGCCCAGTCGCGCCAGGACAGCCCCCTGAGTCTGGGCCGCGCGACCGCCCCCATGATGAGCGCCCCGGCCGCGATGCGCAGGAACACCACCGCGCTCGGCGGCAGCGTCGCGAACAGCTCCTTGGCGAACCCGGCGCCGAGCTGTACCGAGAAGATTCCCAGCAGCACGAGCCCCGAGGGCGGGATGCTGTCGGCGGCGCCGCGGAGCAGCTTGCCCGGCCGGGGGAGGCCGGGCCCCCGGTCGATGGGCTCGTCGAGTGCGAAGGCGGTCACGGAACTCCTCGTCAGAACAGGTGGGGCAACCTGCAGAGCCTACTCAACGCGCCCGATATTCCCCCCTTTAAGGTGGTACTACTGCCGACTGGATCATTTATCCGGACAAATAGAACATGGACCTATGAAAGCCCCCGCTCCTCCCGTCAGTCTCACCCGCCCGCCGCTGACCCTGTCCGTGGCCGGGTTCGTCAGCAGCTTCGACCGGTTCGCCGTGAGCCCCATGCTCGTGCTCATCGCCGCCGACCTGGGCGTCCCGCTGTCGGCCGCGGTCGCCGCCGCCAGCGGCTACTACCTGGCGTACGGGCTGACGCAGCCGCTGTGGGGCCTGCTGTCCGACCGCTTCGGACGCGTGAGCGTGATGCGGTGGGCGCTGTTCGGCGCGGCGCTGGCGGGCCTGGCCTCGGCGCTGATGCCCGTGCTCGGCGCGCTCGTCGTGGCCAGGGTGGTGACGGGCGCCTGCTTCGGCGCGGTGATCCCGACAGGGCTGACGTACGTCGGCGACACCGTCGCGCCCTCGGTGCGCCAGCGCGCGCTCACCGACCTCATGGCCGCCGCCGCGCTCGGCACGGCGCTCGCCACGGGGCTGGGCGGCGTCGTCGCGGGCCTGCTGGACTGGCGGGTGGCCTTCACCGTGCCCGCCGTCTGCGCGCTGGCCTGCGCGCTGTCCCTGCGCACGCTGCCCGAGCCGCCCCGCCACGAGAACGCCGGCAGCGGGGTGCTCAGCCACCTCGGGGCGGTGCTCGGGCAGCGGTGGGCGCTGCTGGTGTTCGCGCTGGCCTTCACCGAGGGGGCCATCATGCTGGGCGTCATGCCGTTCCTGGCCCCCGCGCTCCAGCACACGGGGCTGGCCGCCGCCGTGGCCGGGCTGTCGATCACCGCGTACGGGCTGGGGCTGTGGGGCTTCGCCAAGCTCGTCAAGCACCTGTCGGGACGCTGGTCCGCGCCCCTGCTCATGGTCGTGGGCGGTGCGCAGCTCTGCGCGGGGTTCGCCGTCGTGGCCGTGCACGTCAGCGTGCCCGTCGTGGTCGTCACGGCGCTGCTGCTGGGCGGGGGCTGGTCGTTCCTGCACTCCTCGCTGCAGACCTGGGCCACCTCCGTCGTGCCCGAGGCCCGCGGGACCACCATCGCGTTCTTCGCCTGCGCGTTGTTCGTGGGCAGCGCGGTCGCCTCGTGGGCGGCGGGGCCGCTGGCGCAGGACGGGCGCTACGGGCTCCTGTTCGGGCTGGCGGCCGGTGCGGCCATCCCCCTCACGGCGGTGGCCGCCCTCACCCGCCGCCACTACGGCGCCCTGCGCCCCGAACCGCCGCGCCCGGAGTAACGCCCGCCCCGGACCCGGAGACGCCCGCGCCGAGCCGCCCACGCCGAGCCGCCCACCTGCCGCCTCGCTCCCGCCGTCCTCACTCCCAGCGGAACGTGCGCGACACCAGCCCCAGCGACACCACCGCCCACGCCGCCAGCACGACGACCGGCACCAGCGGCAGAGCCGCCCCTTGGGCGAGCACCGCGCGCAGGCCGCCGGTCAGCGCCGAGATGGGCAGCGCCTCCAGCACCGGCCGCACCCCGTCGGGGAACTTGGACAGGGGGAACATCACTCCGCCCACCCCCAGCAGCACCAGGTAGACCAGGTTGGCCGCCGCCAGGGTGGCCTCGGCGCGCAGCGTGCCGGCCATCAGCAGCCCGAGCCCGCTGAACGCCGCCGTGCCCAGCACGATCAGCACCACCGCGCTCAGGAACGAGCCCTGGGGCCGCCACCCCAGCGCCAGCCCCACGGTCACGATGACCACGGCCTGGATGAGCTCCACGCCGGCCACCGCCGCCGTCTTGGCCAGCATGAGCCCGCTCCTGGACAGCGGGGTGGCGCCCAGCCGCTTGAGCACGCCGTAACGGCGCTCGAAGCCGGTGCCGATGGCCTGCCCGGTGAAGGCGGTGGACATGACGGCCAGCGCGAGCACGCCCGGCACCAGGAAGTCGACGCGCCGCCCGCCGCCGACGTCGATCAGCGGCGCGAGCGAGAACCCAGTCAGCAGCAGCACCGGAATGATCATGGTGAGCAGGAGCTGCTCGCCGTTGCGCAGCATGGCGCGGATCTCCGCGCCGGCCTGCGCCAGCACCATGCGCGGGAACGGCGCCGCGCCGGGAGCGGGGGTGAGGTCGAGGGCGGTCATCGCAGCTCCCTGCCGGTCAGCTCCAGGAAGACGTCTTCGAGGGTGCGGCGCTCGATGCGCAGGTCGTCGGCCGTGACGCCCTCGGCCGCGCACCAGGCCGTCACCGTGGCCAGCAGCTCGGGCCCCACCAGGCCCTCGATGATGTAGTGGCCGGCCGGTGACTCCTTGGCCGCGCTGCCCGTGGGGAGCGCGTTGAGCAGCTCCTCCAGCGCCAGCCCTGGCCGCGCCCTGAACCTGAGCTGCCGCTCGGCCCCGGTGAGGGAGGCGGGGCTGCCCTCGGCCACCACGCGGCCCCTGTCGATGATGACGACGTGGTCGGCCAGCCGCTCGGCCTCGTCCATGTGGTGGGTGGTCAGCATGACCGACACGCCGGCGGCGCGCAGCTCGCCGACGAGGTCCCAGCAGGCGTGCCTGGCCTGCGGGTCGAGGCCGGCCGTGGGCTCGTCGAGGAAGACCAGCTCGGGCCGCCCGACGACGGCCGCCGCCAGGGACAGCCGCTGCTGCTGGCCGCCCGACAGCCGCCGGTACGGGGTGCGTACGTGATCGGTCAGCCCCAGCCGTTCGAGCAGCGCGCCCGCGTCGAGCGGGTGCGCGTAGAAGCGGGAGACCAGCCGCAGCCACTCGGCGCAGCGCATGGCCGGCGGCACGCCGCCCGCCTGCAGCATGACGCCCACCCGCGCGCGCAGCTCGGGCAGCGCGGGCGCCAGGCCGAGGACCTTGACCGTGCCGGCGTCGGCCTTGCGGAACCCCTCGCAGATCTCCACCGTGGACGTCTTGCCCGCGCCGTTGGGACCGAGGACCGCGGTGACGGCGCCGCGCTCGGCGCGGAAGGTGAGGCCGTCGACGGCGGTGCTGCCGCCGTAGCGTTTGACCAGGTCGACGATCTCGACGGCTGGGGAATCCATGGCCACGAGTTTAGGGACTCCCGCAGGCGGTCCGGGCCGCAGGTAAGCATGACCGCGTTGGCCTGGTAAGGCACCCCATCGGATGAGATTTCCGGAAATATCTGATGACTGGGAATTCGGAGGACCGAAACATGGTTTGACCATCCGGCCCTCGTGGGGCCACAGGCCTACGAGGGAGAGGGGTACACGCATGTCCGTGGCTGAGATCGCCACGTCCGCCGCCGTCGTCCAACCGGAGCGGAGGAGCCGCCGCGGAGTGCTGCTGGTGATCCTCGGCGCCCTGTCGGCGATCGGCCCGCTGTCCATCGACATGTACCTCCCCGCCCTGCCCGCCATCACCTCCGAGATGCTCAGCGGGGAGGCGCAGGTCCAGCTCACGCTCACCGCCTGCCTCATCGGCGTGTCGCTCGGTCAGGTGATCGCCGGGCCCACGAGCGACGTGCGCGGCCGGCGGGTGCCGCTGATGATCGGGGTGGCCGGGTTCATGGTCGCCTCGTTGCTGTGCGCGTTCGCGCCGTCGGTGCCGATGCTCATCGTCTTCCGCCTGCTGCAGGGCATGCTGGGCGGCGCGGCGCTGGTCATCGTGCGGGCGGTCGTCCGCGACCTGTACGACGGCGCCGCCATCGCCCGCATCTTCGCCACGCTGATGCTGGTCAGCGGCCTCGCGCCGATCCTGGCGCCCATCGCGGGGGCGCAGCTCCTCGCGTTCACCTCGTGGCGCGGCGTGTTCGTGGCGCTCAGCGTCGCCGGGCTCCTGCTGCTGCTGGCCGTGCTGGCGGGCGTGCGCGAGACGCTGCCCGCCGAGGAGCGCGAGAGCGGCGGGCTCAGGCACACCGTGAGCACCTTCTGGCACCTCCTGCGCGACCGCTCGTTCATGGGCTTCGCGCTGACCGGCGGGCTGGCGTTCGCGGCCATGTTCGGCTACATCTCGGGCTCGCCGTTCGTCCTCCAGGACGTGTACGGCGCCACGCCGCAGCAGTATTCCCTCATCTTCGGCCTGAACGCCTTCGCCCTCATCGCGACCTCCCAGCTCGGCGGCCGGCTGTCGGGCCGGGTGCGGCCGGTGCTGCTGGTGCGCGCCGGACTCGGCGTCGCGCTGCTCGGCGCGGCGCTGCTGATGACCGCGGCGCTGGCGGACCTCGGCCTGTGGGGCATCGTGAGCGGGCTGATCGTCATCATGCTGGGCCAGGGCCTGGTCCTGCCCGGCACCGGCGCGCTGGCGCTGGGCTCCCAGCCCGCGCAGGTCGCCGGGAGCGCCTCGGCGCTGACCGGCGTGCTGCAGTTCGCCCTGGGCGCGGCTGCCGCCCCGCTGGTCGGACTTGCCGGAACCGGCTCCGCGGTGCCCATGGCCTGTGTCATGCTCGGGCTCTTCTTCTGCTCGGCCCTGGCGTTCACGATCCTCGGCCGGACAAAAGTTAGGTAAGGCTACCCTGCGTGACAAATTCCATTCCCGTCCCTGCTCAGATCCGTTTGTGAAGCGGGAAGGAATTACGGCACACTGATGTTGTGAAAAACATGCCCACGATGGAGCCCGGTGGTGAGCGCGGCACCCGCGCCCGCGTCGCCAGGCTGATTCTTGAGCATGGTCCCGTCACGGCCGCGGCTCTCGGCGAGCGGCTCGGGCTCACGCCCGCCGCCGTCCGGCGTCACCTCGACGCGCTGCTGGCCGACGGGATGATCGAGCCTCGTACGGTACGCCCGCGCGGACAGCGCGGGCGCGGGCGGCCCGCCAAGCTGTTCGCGATCACCGACGCGGGGCGCAGTGCTTTCGAGCACGCCTACGACGACCTGGCCGGGAGCGCGCTGCGTTTCCTGGCCGAGCGTATGGGGCGAGAAGCCGTGGCAGACTTCGCCCGCGAGCAGGTGGCCAGCCTGCTCAGGAGGCTGGAGCCCGTCATGGCGACGGTGCCCGCGGACCAGCGCGTGCAGGTGCTGGCGCAGGCGCTGTCGGCAGAGGGGTATGCCGCCTCGGCCAGCAAGGCCAAGTCGGGTGGCGACCAGCTCTGCCAGCACCACTGCCCGGTGGCGCACGCGGCCGCGGAGTTCCCGCAGCTGTGTGAGGCCGAGACGGAGGCGTTCGCGCAGCTGCTCGGCACCCCGGTGCAGCGCCTGGCCACGATCGCCCACGGCGACGGGGTGTGCACGACGCACGTGTCCCCGCAGTCATTGGCCGATTCCGCACATAGAGACAAGAGCAAGGAGACCGGAAGGTGACTGTCACCGACCGCCCGGAGCTGGAAGGCCTCGGGAATTACAAGTTCGGCTGGGCCGACCCGGATGCCGCGGGCGCGGCGGCCAAGCGCGGCCTGTCCGAGGAGGTCGTCCGCAACATCTCCGCGCTCAAGAACGAGCCGGAGTGGATGCTCGACCTTCGCCTGAAGGGCCTCCGCCTGTTCGCCAAGAAGCCGCTGCCCACCTGGGGCTCCGACCTCACCGGCATCGACTTCGACAACATCAAGTACTTCGTGCGCTCGACCGAGAAGCAGGCCGCTTCCTGGGACGAGCTGCCGGAGGACATCAAGAACACCTACGACAAGCTCGGCATCCCGGAGGCGGAGAAGCAGCGCCTCATCGCCGGTGTCGCGGCCCAGTACGAGTCCGAGGTCGTCTATCACAAGATCCGTGAGGACCTCGAGGAGAAGGGTGTCATCTTCGTCGACACCGACACGGGCCTGAAGGAGCACGAGGAGCTCTTCAAGGAGTACTTCGGCTCGGTGATCCCGGTGGGCGACAACAAGTTCGCCGCGCTCAACACCTCCGTGTGGTCCGGTGGCTCGTTCATCTACGTGCCGCCGAACGTCGAGGTCGAGATCCCGCTGCAGGCCTACTTCCGGATCAACACCGAGAACATGGGCCAGTTCGAGCGGACCCTGATCATCGTCGACGAGAACAGCTACGTGCACTACGTCGAGGGCTGCACCGCGCCGATCTACTCCTCCGACTCGCTGCACAGCGCGGTCGTCGAGATCATCGTGAAGAAGAACGCCCGCTGCCGTTACACGACCATCCAGAACTGGTCGAACAACGTCTACAACCTGGTGACCAAGCGCGCCGTCGCCTACGAGGGCGCCACCATGGAGTGGATCGACGGCAACATCGGCTCCAAGGTCACGATGAAGTACCCGGCCGTCTACCTGATGGGCGAGCACGCCAAGGGCGAGACGCTGAGCGTCGCGTTCGCGGGCGAGGGCCAGCACCAGGACGCCGGCTCCAAGATGGTGCACCTGGCGCCCAACACCAGCTCCAGCGTCATCTCCAAGTCGGTGGCGCGCGGCGGCGGCCGCACCTCCTACCGCGGTCTCGTGCAGATCGAGGAGGGCGCCCACGGCAGCGCCAGCACCGTCAAGTGCGACGCCCTGCTGGTCGACCAGATCAGCCGCTCCGACACCTACCCGTACGTCGACGTCCGCGAGGACGACGTCTCGATGGGCCACGAGGCCACGGTCTCCAAGGTCAGCGAGGACCAGCTGTTCTACCTCATGAGCCGCGGGCTCGACGAGGACGAGGCGATGGCGATGATCGTGCGCGGCTTCGTGGAGCCGATCGCGCGCGAGCTGCCCATGGAGTACGCGCTCGAGCTGAACCGGCTGATCGAGCTGCAGATGGAAGGAGCCGTCGGCTGATGGGCCTGAACGAGAAGCCCCTGTCGACCCTGCACGAGAAGGCGTCCTACGAGCTGGGCGACTTCGAGGTCCCGACCGGGCGCGAGGAGGCGTGGCGCTTCACGCCGCTGTCCCGCCTGAAGGGCCTGCACAACGGCAAGGCCGATCCGGTCGGCCACGTCCGCGTGGACGTGGACGCCGCCCCCGAGGTCACCGTCGAGACGGTCGGCCGTGACGACGCCCGCGTGGGCAAGTCGTTCATGCCGACCGACCGGGTGAGCGCGCAGGCGTGGAACAGCTTCGAGAAGGCCACCGTGATCACGGTGCCGCGCGAGGCCGTCACCTCCAGGCCGACCGTGCTGACGCTGACGGGCGAGGGCGACGGCGCGACCTACGGCCACATCGTGGTCAAGGTCGAGCCGATGGCCGAGGCCGTGCTCGTGCTCGACCACAAGGGCAGCGCCGTCTACGCCGACAACATCGAGTTCGTCGTCGGCGACGGCGCCAACCTCAAGGTCGTCAGCCTGCAGGACTGGGAGGACGACGCGGTCCACGTCTCCCACCACCACGCGCGGCTCGCCAAGGACGCGACCTTCCGCAGCTTCGTGGTGACGCTCGGCGGCGACCTGGTACGCCTGTCGCCCAGCGTCACCTACACCGCGCCGGGCGGCGACGCCGACATGTCGGGCGTCTACTTCGTCGACGCCGGGCAGCACCTGGAGCACCGCCTGCTGGTCGACCACTCGCAGCCCAACTGCAAGAGCAACGTCGACTACCGCGGCGCCCTGCAGGGCGAGGCGGCGCACGCCGTCTGGATCGGCGACGTGATCATCAGGGTCGAGGCCGAGGGCACCGACACCTACGAGCTCAACCGCAACCTCATCCTCACCGACGGCGCCCGCGCCGACTCGGTGCCCAACCTGGAGATCCTCACCGGCGAGGTCGCGGGAGCGGGGCACGCCTCCGCCTCCGGCCGCCTCGACGACGAGCACATCTTCTACCTCCAGGCCCGCGGCATCCCCTACGACGAGGCTCGCCGCCTGGTCGTGCGGGGCTTCCTCGGCCAGCTCGTGGAGAAGATCCAGATCGAGGAGATCCGCGAGCGCGTCATGGCCGCGCTGGAAGCGGAACTGAGCCGATGAGCACGTTCGAGAAGGTGTGCAAGGTCGAGGACATCCCTGACGGGGGCGTCATCGGCGTCGAGGTCGGCGCGGACGAGACGCCCGTGGCGCTCGTGCGCAAGGGCCACGAGGTGCGCGCCCTGCACGACGTCTGCTCCCACGCCGAGGTCAAGCTCAGCGAGGGCGAGGTGTACGACGGCACCCTGGAGTGCTGGCTGCACGGCTCGTGCTTCGACATCAACACCGGCAAGCCCACCGGGCCGCCCGCCACCCAACCCGTGAACGTCTACACAGTGAAGATCGACGGCGATGACGTCCTCGTCTCGCTCTCGAAGGAGTCCTAAGCACATGTCCACCCTTGAGATCCGTGACCTCCAGGTCGCCGTCGAGGACAAGGAAATCCTGCGCGGCGTCAACCTGACCGTGAAGGCCGGGCAGACCCACGCCATCATGGGCCCCAACGGCTCGGGCAAGTCGACGCTCGCCTACGCCATCGCCGGTCACCCCAAATACACGATCACCGGCGGCCAGGTGCTGCTCGACGGCGTGGACCTGCTTGAGCTGTCCGTCGACGAGCGCGCCCGCGCCGGCCTGTTCCTGGCCATGCAGTATCCAGTCGAGGTGCCCGGCGTCTCGGTGTCCAACTTCCTGCGCTCGGCCGTCACCGCCGTCCGCGGCGAGGCGCCGAAGCTGCGCGAGTTCGCCAAGGACCTCAAGAGCGGCATGGACGCCCTGTCCATCGACCCCGCCTTCGCCCAGCGCAACCTGAACGAGGGTTTCTCCGGCGGCGAGAAGAAGCGCCACGAGATCCTCCAGATGGAGCTGCTCAAGCCGAAGATCGCGGTGCTCGACGAGACCGACTCCGGCCTCGACGTCGACGCGCTGCGCGTGGTGTCGGAGGGCATCAACCGCTTCCGCGCCTCGGGCGAGACCGGCGTGCTGCTGATCACCCACTACACCCGCATCCTGCGTTACGTGAAGCCGGACTTCGTGCACGTCTTCGCCGCCGGCCGGATCGTCGAGGAGGGCGGCCCCGAACTGGCCGACAAGCTCGAGGCCGAGGGCTACGAGCAGTACACGAAGGCATCTGCATGACTTCCACCAGCTTCGATGTGGAGAAGATCAGGAAGGATTTCCCGGTCTTCTCCCGCGAGCTGCCCGACGGGCGACCGCTCGTCTATCTCGACTCGGGCAACTCCTCACAGAAGCCCAACCAGGTCATCGAGACCATGCGGGAGCACCTGGCGCTGCACTACAGCAACGTCGGGCGCGCCATGCACGTGCTCGGGGCCGAGTCGACCGACGCCTACGAGGGCGCCCGCGACAAGATCGCGGGCTTCGTCGGGGCGCCGTCGCGCGACGAGGTGATCTTCACCAAGAACGCCTCCGAGGCCCTCAACCTGCTCGCCTACTCCTTCGGGCGTAACACATGGCGCGCCTCCGGCACGACCGATGCCAACACCGACCCGCGCTTCACGATGGGCCCCGGTGACGAGATCGTCATCTCCGAGATGGAGCACCACTCCAACATCGTGCCGTGGCAGCTGCTCGCGCAGCGCACCGGCGCGAGCCTGAAGTGGTTCGGCGTCACCGACGAGGGGCGGCTCGACTACGACCCCGCCCTGATCACCGAGCGGACGAAGATCGTCTCGGTCGCCCACCAGTCGAACGTGCTGGGCACGGTCAACCCGGTGGCCGCGATCGCCGCGCGGGCGCACGAGGTCGGGGCGCTCGTCGCGCTCGACGCCTCCCAGTCCGTGCCGCACCACCCGGTGAACGTGACCGAGCTGGGCGCCGACTTCGTGGCCTTCACCGGCCACAAGATGGTCGGCCCCTCGGGCATCGGCGTGCTGTGGGGGCGGGCCGAGCTGCTGGAGGCCATGCCCCCGTTCCTGGGCGGCGGCGAGATGATCGAGGCGGTCTGGATGGACCGCTCGACGTACGCGCCGATCCCGCACAAGTTCGAGGCGGGCACGCCGCCGATCGTCGAGGCCATCGGGCTCGGCGCGGCGGTCGACTACCTCACCGACATCGGTCTCGACGCCGTCGAGGCCTACGAGCGGGAGCTTACGGCGTACGCGCTGGAGGCTCTGCGCGAGGTGCCCACGCTGCGCTTCATCGGCCCCGATACGCTGGAGCAGCGCGGAGCGACGGTGTCCTTCACACTGGAGGGCATCCACCCGCACGACGTCGGGCAGATCCTGGACGACCAGTTCGGCGTGGCCGTCCGCGTCGGGCACCACTGCGCGCGCCCGCTGCACCTGCGGTTCGGAATACCCGCGACCACGCGGGCGTCGTTCTACCTGTACAACACCACGGGCGAGATCGATGCCCTGGTCCGCGGCCTCCATCACGTTCAGAAGGTGTTCGCATAGCCATGATCGGCGAGTCGATGTACCAGGAGCTGATCCTGGAACACTACAAGCACCCGCAGGGGCGGGGGCTGCGCGAGCCGTACGACGCCGAGGTTCACCACGTGAACCCGACGTGCGGCGACGAGATCACGCTCAGGGTCAAGGTGGGCGACGCCGGCAAGATCCTGGACGTGTCCTACGAGGGTCAGGGCTGTTCGATCAGCCAGGCCGCCGCCTCGGTGCTGCACGAGCTGACCACCGGCTCCACGGTGGACGAGACGCTCTCGGTGGTCGACGAGTTCACCCGGCTGATGCAGGGCAGGGGGAAGGTCGAGGCCGACGAGGAGGTCCTCGGCGACGCGGTCGCGTTCGCGGGCGTGGCCAAGTTCCCGGCGCGTGTTAAATGTGCGTTGCTTTCGTGGATGGCCTACAAGGACGCTGTTGTGAGGAGTGCTGGGCAATGAGCAAGCCGACGGAGACGCCGACGAGCTTCGACGGTGACACGACCGTCGATGAGATCATGGAGGCGCTCAAGGACGTCGTGGACCCCGAGCTCGGCATCAACGTCGTGGACCTGGGCCTGATCTACGGGCTCAACCTCGACCCGGCCGACGGCGGGCAGCCCGTGTGCACCATCGACATGACGCTGACCAGCGCGGCCTGCCCGCTCACCGACGTGATCGAGGACCAGGCGCACTCGGCGCTCGACGGCATGGTCTCCGACGTCAAGATCAACTGGGTCTGGCTGCCGCCGTGGGGTCCCGACAAGATCACCGACGAGGGGCGCGAGCAGCTTCGTATGCTAGGCTTCAACGTCTGATCTTTCTGCTGTCACCCCTGACGGTAAAACGTCGGGGGTATCAGCGTGCCTTGCGTTTTCGCAAGGTCCACCACGCATAGCCGGGGAATATCCGATAACATCCCCGGCGTTGAGTGACAGGTACACCTGACGTCTCATCACGCGTATCGCATCGCCTGCGGCCGATGCCCTGGGTGTCCCCCTCATCTTCACCCCGCCCCCATGACGGCGGGTGCCCTTGAACCTTGTGCGGCCTCCGAGGCCGCACATCATGGCTCGTCCTTTCGCAGAAGTGACGCGCCACTTCGACGGAAAGGCACGACTTTCGTGACCATGCTTGACGCTGTCATGCCCACGCTCGGCGACACCTCCGCTGCCGCGGAGACCCCCGCTGCCGAGCCGGGCCCGTCCGAGTTCGAGCTGCTCGGCCTGCCGAAGCCGCTCGTGAACGGGCTGGCCAAGCTGGGCTTCGACAGCCCGTTCCCCATCCAGAGCGCGACGATCCCCGACGTGCTCGCCGGCAACGACGTGCTCGGCCGCGGCCAGACCGGCTCCGGCAAGACGCTCGCGTTCGGCCTGCCCACCATGGCGCGCATCGCCGGTGTGAAGCCCGCTCCGGGCCGCCCCCACGCGATGATCCTGGTGCCCACCCGTGAGCTGGCCCTCCAGGTGCACGACGCCCTCGAGCCCCTCGGGCGCGGCCTCGGCCTGCGCATGAAGGTCGTCGTCGGCGGCATGTCCATGGGCAAGCAGATCGAGGCGCTGCGGCGCGGCGTGGACGTCGTCATCGCCACCCCGGGCCGCCTCGGCGACCTGATCAGGCAGGGCGAGTGCTCGCTGGGCGACGTCGAGGTGAGCGTGCTCGACGAGGCCGACCACATGTGCGACCTCGGCTTCTTCCCCGTCGTCACCGACCTGCTCGCGCAGACCCCGGCCGACGGGCAGCGGCTGCTGTTCTCCGCCACCCTCGACGGCGACGTCGACAAGCTGGTGCAGCGCTTCCTCAAGAACCCGATCACGCACTCCGTGGCCCCGGCGACCTCGCCGGTCGACACCATGGAGCACCACGTGATGCAGGTCACCCGCGACGACAAGTTCGACGTGACGGCCGAGATCGCCAACCGCGAGGGCCGCACCATCATCTTCGTCCGCACCCAGCACGGCGTGGACCGGCTGTGCAAGCAGCTCGCCCGCGTCGGCGTCAAGAGCGGCGGCCTGCACGGCGGCAAGCGCCAGAACCAGCGCACCCGCATCCTGTCGGAGTTCCGCGAGGGCTCCGTCAACGTGCTGGTCTGCACCGACGTCGCGGCGCGCGGCATCCACGTCGACAACATCAGCCTGGTGCTGCACGTCGACCCGCCGCAGGACCACAAGAGCTACCTGCACAGGGGCGGCCGCACCGCCCGCGCCGGCGAGAAGGGCACCGTCGTCACGCTGGTGCTGCCGAACGAGCGCCGCTCGACCGACGCGCTCACCCGCCGCGCCGGGATCCACCCGTTCCGCCTGAAGGCCACGCCCGGCCACCCCAGGCTCGCCGAGGTGACCGGCGCCCGCACGCCGAGCGGCGAGGCCATCCCCGTGTGGGAGCCGGACGTCCGCAAGCCGCTGCGCCCCCGCCGTGAGGGCGGCGGCGGGTCCGAGCGCCGTGGCCGCCGTGGCCGCCGCGACTTCGACGGCGAGCGCCGCCCGCGCCGCCACGACGACGGCGAGCGTCCGTTCAACTCCGGTGACGATCGCCGCCCGCGCAGGCACGAGGACGGCGGGCGTCCCTTCAACTCCGGTGACGACCGCCGCCCGCGCCGCCACGAGGACGGCGACCGCCCTTTCAACGCGGGTGACGACCGTCGTCCGCGCAGGCACGGCGAGGGCGAGCGGCCGTTCGGCCGCACGCAGGAGCCGCGCACGTTCGGCGACGACCGCCGGCGTGACGGTCAGGGCCGCGGCGGCTACCGCTCCGACGACCGGCCGTTCCGGCAGGACGACCGCGGCGGCGACCGGGTCAACGACCGGGGCCCGCGCTACAACTCCGACCGTGGCCGCCCCTTCACGGGCGACCGCGACCGGGGCTTCCGCACCGACGACCGCCCGGCCCGTGACGGCTACCGCTCCGGTGACCGTCCCTCCGGTGACCGTCCCGCGCGTGACGGTTTCCGCGCCGCCGAGCGTCCGGCGCGCGACGGCTACCGCTCCGGCGCCGGCCGCTCGGACGAGCGCGGCAACGGCGGCGGCTTCCGCCGCAACTCCGGCCGCCGCTTCGAGCGCTGACCGGGCCGTACCACGCGACCGGCCGGACTTCGCTGACCGGCCACGAAGCGCGACCGCTGCCCGCCGCACCTTCCCGGTGCGGCGGGCAGCGCCGTTTTCACCCCTTCAGCCCGCTCAGCGCGATCCCCCGGACGAAGTACCGCTGGAACATCAGGAAGAAGACGATCGTCGGCACCGACGCGATCAGCCCGCCCGCCATGATCGCCCCCTGATGATCCGGCCCCGCGTAGTACGAGTTCAGCCGCGCCAGCGCCACCGGCAGGTTGGCCATCTCGTCGCTCTGCACGATGATGAGCGGCCACAGGAAGTTGTTCCACTCCCCGAGCACGATGAAGATCGACATCGCGGCGAGCGCCGGCCGCAGCAGCGGCAGCACGATCCGCCACCAGATGCGCCACTCCCCGGCCCCGTCCACCCTGGCCGCGTGGATCAGCTCGTCCGGCAGCGACTGCAGGAACTGCACCAGGAAGAACAGCACGAACGCCTTGGCCAGCGCCGGCATGATGTATCCGGCGTAGCTGTCCAGCCACCCCAGGTTCCGCATGATCACGTAGTTGGGGATGAGCGTGGTCTGCCAGGGCACCATCATCGAGGCGACGACCAGCAGGAAGATGACCCGGCGGCCCTTGATGTCGTGCTTGGCGATCACGTACGCGGCCAGCGAGCAGATCAGCAGCGCCCCGACGGTGATGACGCTGGTGATGAACAGGCTGTTGAACAGGAACCGCCAGAACCCGAAGTCCACCTGGAACCGCTGGAAGATGCCCTGCAGATGGCCCGGGTTGACGCGCTCGGCCGACCACTCGGCGTCGTAGAAGTTGGCGACGGTCGGCGACTGCGGCACGAACGACGGCGGCGTCCTGGCCAGCTCGGCAGGCGGTTTGAACACCGTGATGAGCAGCCAGTAGAACGGCACCACCATGGTCAGCGACAGCAGGTAGAACGGCAGGCGCAGCAGGTGCCCGCCGGCCCGCGACCGGCCGGGGGCCGCGGGAACCGCGCGGGCCGCCGGGGCGGCGGAGGCCGCGGTGGCCATCACAGCTCCTTCATCGCGCGGCCCAGGCGCAGGTTGACGAGGCTGAGCACGAAGATGACCAGGAAGAGCACCCAGGCGATGGCCGAGGCGTAACCCAGCTTGAAGTGGGTGAACCCCTGGTCGTACAGGTAGGGGACGATCATCAGGCCGGAGTCGAGCACCCCGCCGACGCTGTTGGTGCCGCGGAAGACGATGTAGACCGCCTCGAACACCTGGAAGGCGCCGATCAGCCCGGTCACCACCACGTACGTGGTGACGGGCCGCAGCAGCGGCAGCGTGACGTGCAGCAGCCGCCGCCAGGCCGAGGCGCCGTCGATCTCGGCCGCCTCGTAGTACTCCCGGGGGATCGAGCCGAGCCCGGCGACGTACAGCACCATGCCGTAACCCATGCCGCCCCACACCGCCATCAGCACCAGGATCGGGATGGTCAGCCCCGGCGTGGCCAGCCAGGCGACGGCCGTGCCGCCGAACCAGCGCACGATCGTGTTGGCCAGGCCCACGTCGCTGGGGAACAGCACCCACTTCCACATCAGCATGAGCGCGATGGAGGAGGTGACGGACGGCAGGAAGAAGACGGTGCGCATGATGCGGTGCGGCCAGCTCGGGCCGCCGAACGCCAGCGCCAGGCCGAGCGACAGCAGGGTGCCGATGAGGACGGACGCGACCACGTACCCGCTGGTGTTGCTCAGCGCGTGCAGGAAGCGGGTGTCCTCGGCCAGCAGCCGGAAGTTCTCCAGGCCGGTGAAGGCGGCCGGGTTGATGCCGTCGAACGTGGTGAAGCTCAGGTAGAGCGAGTTGGCCAGCGGCCAGATCAGGAACGCCGCGAACAGCGCGAGGAAGGGCAGCAGCATCGCGTACGAGGTGCCGTAGCGGCGCAGCCTGCTGCGCAGCGGGACGGGGTTCGCCATGTCGGGGGCTCCTCCTCAGCCGGCGTTGCGCTCCATCACCTTGGCGGCCTCGGCCAGCGCGGTCTTGACGTCCGCCTTGCCGAGGATGGCCGACTGCAGTTGCTTGGAGACGTCCGGGGCGCTCTCGTCCCAGCCGGGGCAGCCGGGCGCGGCCTTGCCGGTGCTGAACGCCTGCTCGAAAACGCGGGCCTGGTCGGGCGTGAACGACGAGGAGTCCACCACCTTGTCGGGACGCGGCGGGATGTAGGGCAGGTTCCGCTTCCTGGCCTCGTCCACGATCGCCGCGATGGCCTCGTCGCTGTACATGAATTTCACGAAGTCCGCGCCCGTCTGGGCGTGCTTGCTGAAGGACGTCACGCCGATCGCGCGCCCGCCGATGAACGTGGTCGGCCCGGCCGGGCCCGCGGGCAGCGTGGTCATCGCCCACTTGCCCTTCAGCTTCGGCTTGTTGACGTCGATGCCCTTGGCGATCCAGTTGCCGCCCACCACCAGCGCGGTGCCGGTGTCGAGCGCGTCGGAGGCCTCCACGCTGGCGGTCGGCGCGCCGTGCTCGCGGTACAGGTCCACCCAGTACGCCAGCGCCTGCTCGGCCTGCGGGGTGCCGAGCGAGGGCTTGCACTCGGGCGTGTAGAAGGCGCCGCCCGCCTGGTAGAGGTAGTTGAAGTAGCCGATCCAGTCGAGGTTGCCCCAGTCCTGGCTGTACGGCTTGGCCACCCCGGCCGCCTTCAGCTTGCCGATGGCCGCGGTCAGCTCCTCCCACGTCTTCGGCGGTCCGTCGAGACCGGCCTTCTCCAGCAGGTCGGTGCGGTAGTAGAGGGCGAGGGTGGACATGTCCAGCGGCACGCCGTACACCGAGCCGTCGGGAGAGATGGCGGACTCCCACTGCGCGGGCTGGGCCTGCGCCTTGAGCGACTCCAGGCCGTGCTTGCGCAGGTCCACCATGGCGCCTCTGGCGCCGAACTGGATGGTCCAGGTCATGCCGCCGGAGATGACGTCGGGGCCGCTGCGGCTGGTGGCCGCCGCCAGGAGCTTGGCGTACGCGTCGTCCCACGACAGGGTCTGCACCTTGACCGTCACGTTGGGGTGTTTCTGGTGGTAGAGGTCGGCCGCCTTCTGGAAGATCGCCGTCTCGTCGTCGCCGCCGGTGGACCAGAAGGACAGGGTCGCGGGGGCGTCGGTCGCCGCCTGCTGGGTCTGGGGCCGGCCGCTCGTGGCGCAGGCCGCGCTCACGAGCGCGAGCAGGACCGTGGTGCATGCCGCCGTCGTACGTCGCATGGGGAGCCATCCGATCTCTCGCCGCCTAATGTGCGGAATCTCATCACTTAAACGGGTAAGTGACAACTCTGAGTCATGTAAGTTTCATCGCTGTGTGAGCGACGCGGCGCTGGCCTGTCGAGATGCGGTTTTGGCACGATGCACGGCCTGCCGGGGGCGGCTTTCCCGGTTCAGGGCTTGCGGGTAGGGTGGCGCGATGTTCGTCGACATGCCCCTGCCGCAGCTACGCGAGTACCTGCCCGAGCGGGACGAGCCCGCCGACTTCGACGCCTTCTGGCAGCGGACACTCGCCGAGGCCCGCGCCCACGACCTCGCCCCCGAGTTCGTCCCCGTCCCCACCGGCCTGACCGTGGCCGACGTGTTCGACGTGACCTTCGCCGGCTTCGGCGGCCACCCCATCAAGGGCTGGCTGCTGCTGCCGCGCCACACCACCGGGCCGGTGCCGTGCGTGGTCGAGTACCAGGGGTACGGCGGCGGGCGCGGGCTGCCGATCGACTGGCTGCTGTGGCCCAGCTTCGGGTACGCCGTGTTCGCCATGGACAGCCGCGGCCAGGGCGCGGGCGGGTGGCGGCGCGGCGACACCGCCGACCCGTACCCCGGCACGGGGCCGCAGACGCCGGGCGTGATGACCAGCGGCATCCACGACCCCGGCGCCTACTACTACCGGCGGCTCTACACCGACGCCGTGCGCGCGGTCGAAGCAGCCAGGGCGCATCCCGGGATCGGCGCGGTCGCGGTCGGCGGCGCGAGCCAGGGCGGCGCGATCGCGCTGGCCGTGTCCGCGCTGGCGCCCGGCCTGGCGTGCGCGCTGCTGGACGTGCCCTTCATGTGCCACATCAGGCACGCCACGCAGATCACCCCCGAGTACCCGTACGCCGAGCTGGCCGCCTACTGCCGGGCGTTCAAGGACCAGGTGGAGCGGGTCTTCGCGACCCTCGCCTACTTCGACGGGGTCAACTTCGCCGCCAGGGCGCGCACGCCCGCGCTGTTCTCCGCCGGGCTGCAGGACGGGATCACGCCGCCGTCCACGGTGTTCGCCGCCTACAACCACTACGCGGGGGAGAAGGACATCAGGGTGTACCCGTACAACGGGCACGAGGGCGGCGAGTCCGCGCACGCCATGGAACGGGTGGCCAGGGCAAGGAAGGCACTGGGATGAACAGCGGGTGACGCCCGTCTCGCGTGGCGGACGCGGGGCGGCGTCACCCCGTGACGCAGACTAGGCTTAACAGGCACGTCATCCGACCGACGAGAGAGATCATGAAGACCTTCGAAGAGCTGTTCGCCGAGCTGTCAGAGAAGGCCCGTACCCGGCCCGCGGGCTCGGGCACCGTGGCCGCGCTCGACGCCGGCGTCCATGCCATCGGCAAGAAGGTCGTCGAGGAGGCCGCCGAGAGCTGGATGGCCGCCGAGTACGAGTCAGACGACAGGGCCGCCGAGGAGATCTCGCAGCTCCTCTACCACGTGCAGGTGCTGATGATCGCCAAGGGCATCGGCCTCGACCAGGTCTACAAGCATCTCTAGGGCGCCGCGGTGCGCCCGCCACCAGAGATAGCGGAAGGCACACACACGTAAGGACCTACGGACATGCTGCGTCTGGCAGTACCCAACAAGGGCTCGCTCAGCGAGGCCGCCCAGGACATGCTGAAGGAGGCCGGTTACCGGTCCCGCAGGGACAGCAAGGAGCTCGTCGTCGTCGACGAGGCGAACGGCTGGGAGCTGTTCTTCCTGCGCCCCCGCGACATCGCCGTCTACGTCGGTGAGGGCACCCTCGACGTCGGCATCACCGGCCGCGACATGCTGATCGACTCCGGCGCTCCGGTCGAGGAGATCATGCCGCTCGGCTTCGGTGCCTCCACCTTCCGGCTGGCCGCCGCGGCCGGCACGATGTCCTGCGCACAGGACCTCAACGGCAGGCGCATCGCCACCTCCTATGCGGGCCTGCTCGACAAGTACCTCTCCGACCAGGGCGTGGACGCCCGGGTGATCAAGCTCGACGGCGCCGTCGAGACGGCCATCAGGCTGGGCGTGGCCGACGCCGTGGCCGACGTCGTCGAGACCGGCACCACGCTGCGCAACGTCGGCCTGGAGGTGTTCGGCGACCCGATCATGAAGTCGGAGGCCGTGCTGATCAAGCGGCACAGCGCGCCCGACACCCCGGGGGTCGGCCAGCTCGTCCGCCGCTTCCAGGGCGTCGTGCAGGCCCGCGACTACGTCATGATGGACTACGACATCCGCGCCGAGCGCATCGAGGAGGCCATCGCGCTGACGCCCGGCATGGAGGGCCCCACCGTCTCGCCGCTGCACCGCGAGGGCTGGGTCGCCGTGCGCGCCATGGTCCGGCGCAAGGGCCACCAGCAGGTGATGGATCAGCTCTGGGACATCGGCGCAAGGGCCATCCTGGTCACCGACATCTACGCCTGCCGCCTGTGAGGTCTGCCCGCTAGGCCACCGGCCCGGCGGGCATACCGGAACCGTGCGTAACGAAGCGGTCGCTTGGCGTGGTTCAGCCAGGCAGATGTGGTCCTTACTCGAACAGGGCAACCGGCGCTGGGCGGCGGGCAAGTCCGCCCACCCGCACCAGGACCCGCGACGCCGGAGACAGGTCGCCTCCGGGCAGCAGCCCCGGGCGGTCGTGCTCTCGTGCATCGACTCCCGGGTGCCGCCCGAGGTCGTCTTCGACGTCGGCCTCGGCGACCTGCTGGTCGTCCGTACCGCCGCCCACACCCTCGACTCCCTCGTCACCGCCGCCGTCCAGTACGGCCCGCAGGACCTGCGGGCCAGCCTCGTCGTGGTCCTCGGCCACCAGCGCTGCGGCGCGGTCACGGCGGCCGCGCGGGCCTTACGCCGGCGCCTCACCCTGCCCGGCGAGCTGCCCGCGATCGTCGAGGCGCTCGAACCCGCCTACGCCACCTCCAACGGCCGCGTCGAACCCATGGTCCAGGCCCACATCCGGCGGACCGTCCAACGCCTGAGAGCCGACCCCCTCCTGTACGGCAGCGCCACCGTCATCGGCGCCTACTACAGCCTCGACACGGGGCTGGTGAGCCGCGTGATCTGACAAATGTCACCGCCAGAAGCGGAAGGAACGCACTGCCGCCGTCCCGCGGGCCCGGCCTAACGTTCCGGTCATGACCGGCATCGTGTTCGACCACGTCAGCAAGCACTACGGGGACGTGCTCGCCGTGGACGACCTCTCACTCACCATCGAGCCCGGCACCACCGTGGCCCTGCTCGGGCCCAACGGCGCGGGCAAGTCGACCTCCATCAACCTCCTGCTCGGCCTGCTGCGGCCCAGCCGGGGCACGATCGCCGTCCACGGCCGTGCCCCGGCCCAGGCCGTCGCGGCCGGCGAGATGGGCGCCATGCTGCAGGACGGCGCGCTCATCCCCGAGCTGACCGTCAAGGAGACCGTGGACCTCGTCCGCGGGCTCTACCCCGACCCGCTCGCCCTCGACGAGATCCTCTCCATGGCCGACCTGACCGAGCTCGCCGGGCGGCGCGCGAACAAGCTGTCCGGCGGGCAGGCGCAGCGCGTCAGGTTCGCCCTGGCCGTCGCGGGCGCGCCGCGCGTCCTGCTGCTCGACGAGCCGACCGCGGCCATGGACGTGGAGTCCAGGCTGCGCTTCTGGGCCGCCATGCACGACTACGCGGCCGGCGGCAGGACCGTGCTGTTCGCCACCCACTACCTGGAGGAGGCCGACGAGCACTCCGACCGGGTGATCGTCATCGCCAGGGGGCGGCTGGCCGCCGACGGCACCGCCGCCCAGATCAAGGCCGACGCCGGCGGCCACACCGTCAGCTTCACGCTGGGCGCCCAGCCCTCGGCCGGGCTCGACCGGCTGCCCGGCGTCACCGCCGTGGAGATCGCCGACGGCACCGCCGTCCTGCACACCCGCGACGCCGACGCCACGCTCGCCGGCCTCTACCGCGGCACCACGCTGGACGTGCGCGGGATCCGGCTCTCCTCCGCGGACCTCGAGTCCGCCTTCCTCCAGCTCACCAGGGAGTCCTGATGCTGCTCTCCTTCGCCAGGGCCGAGACGCTGCGCACCCTGCGCAACCGGCGCTACCTCATCTTCGTCGTCGCCTTCCCCGTCCTGCTCTACCTGATCAACGCCAACATCTACGGCAGCCAGGCCGACGGGACCGGCGTCGGCTACAACGTCGTGCTCATGGTGTCGATGGCCGCCTACGGCGCGCTGGCCTCGTCCATGATGAGCTCCGCCGTCCCGCTGGCCGCCGAACGGCAGTCCGGCTGGCTGCGGCAGATCCAGATCACCCCGCTGCCGCCCTGGGCCGTCGTCGCCGCCAAGCTCGCCAGCGCCATGACGCTCGTGCTGCCCTCGCTGCTGCTGGTCGGCCTGGTCGCGGTCGTGCAGCAGGGCGTGTCGCTGCCGCCAGGACGGTGGCTGGCGCTGCTGCTGGCGCTGTGGCTGGGCGTCGTGCCGTTCGTCGCGCTGGGGCTGGCCCTCGGGTCGCTGCTGTCCGCGGACGCCTGCCAGCCGGCCACCATGATCTGCATGTTCGCGCTGACCATCGCCGGCGGCCTGTGGTTCCCGCCCGACCTGTTCGGCGGCGTGATGCGGACCGTCGCCGAGATCACCCCGTCCTTCCACTACGCGAGCCTCGGCTGGAGCCTGGCGGGCGGGCACGGCGTCGCGATGCTCGACGTGCTGGTGGTGGCCGCGTGGGCGGTCGTGCTGGGCGGGGCGGCGGCGCTGCTCTACCGGCGGGCTACCGTACGGGCATGAGCTTCGCCGACAGGATCAGCTTCAACGAGACAGGCTCGCCGCCGCGGCGGCTGCTCGGCATCTCGGTCGGGCTGGTCTACCTGGTCTTCCCCGCCGCCGAGATCGTGACCGGCGAGATCACGGGGGCGCGGGCGGTCTGGGCGGGGGTGGCGCTGGCCGCGTACGTCGCCGGCTTCCTGGCCACGGTGCTCAGCGCGAAGAGCATCACCGAGCGCGGCCGGTGGACGTACCTGCTGCTCGTGATCACCACCGTGCTCGGGATGGGCGCCGCGGCGGTCTTCGGCGGCGCCTGGCTGTCCCTGCCGGTCTTCACCGTCGTGCTGTACGGGTTCACGCTCCCGGCCCTGTGGGCGCTGTGGGCGATCAGCGTCAACCTGGTGACCGTGATCGCCGCGGGCGTCGTCCACGACAACGACGCCGCCGGCCTCATCGTGCTGGCCTTGCAGGTGGTGACGCTCGGCGTGCTGTTCATCAGCATCCGCAACAGCCGGGCCATGGGCATCAAGCTGCGCCTGGCCCAGGACGAGGTGGCCCGGCTGGCCGCGACGGAGGAACGGCTGCGCATCGCCCGCGACCTGCACGACCTGCTCGGCCACAGCCTGTCGCTGATCGTGCTCAAGAGCGAGCTGGCCGGCCGCCTCGCCGAGCAGTCGCCCGAGATCCGCGGCGAGATCGGCGACATCGAGGCCGTCGCCAGGAAGGCCCTGGTCGAGGTGCGCGAGGCCGTCACCGGCTACCGGCGGCGCAACCTGGAGGAAGAGCTCGACAGCGCCAGGGCCGTGCTGCGGGCGGCCGGGGTGCACGCCGAGGTGCGGCTGTCGGGCACGCCGCTGCCCGAGCCGCTCGACGGCCTGTTCGGGTGGGGCGTGCGCGAGGGCACCACCAACGTCGTACGCCACGCGCGGGCCACCCGGTGCGAGATCAGGATGACGTACGAGAAGGACGCCGCCATCCTGGAGATCATGGACGACGGGAACGGCGACGGCCGGCCGTACGAGCAGGGCAGCGGCCTGCGCGGGCTGACCGAACGGGTGACGGGCGCGGGCGGCACCGTCATGGCGGGCCCCGCGCCGGGCGGCGGGCACCGGCTGAGCGTGCGGGTGCCGGCGTGATCCGGGTGATCCTGGCCGAGGACCAAGGCATGGTGCGGGGCGCGCTGGCGTCCCTGCTGGGCCTCGAACCGGACATCGAGGTCGTCGGCGAGGCCGCGAACGGCGACGAGGCCCTGACCGTGGCGGCCGCGGCCCGGCCCGACGTGGCGCTGCTCGACATCGAGATGCCCGGCACCGACGGGCTCACCGCCTGCGCGCGGATCACCTCACGGGTGCCCGGCTGCCGGGTGATGATCCTCACCACGTTCGGGCGGCCCGGCTACCTGCGGACGGCCATGGAGGCCGGGGCGGTGGCGTTCCTCGTCAAGGACAGCCCGGCCAGGGAGCTGGCGGCGGCCATCCGGCGGGTGCACGCGGGGGAGCGGGTCATCGACCCGGCACTCGCCGCGGCGGCGCTCAGCGCGGGGCCCAACCCGCTGTCGGGGCGCGAGCGCGACGTGCTGGCCGCGGCGGCGGACGGCTCGACCATCGGGGACATCGCCTCGGCGTTGCATCTGTCGGAGGGCACCGTGCGCAACTACCTGTCGTCGGCCATCCAGAAGACGCACGCCCGCAACCGCATCGAGGCGGTGCGGCGGGCCAGGGCGCAGGGCTGGGTGTAGGGCTCGGTGCAGGGCTGGGCGCAGGAGTCAGTAGCGCAGCTCGGCCAGCACCCCGTAGTGGTCGGAGCCGGGCTCGGCGCCGTCGCCGACCACCTCGCAGCGCGTCGGATGCCCCGCGCCGCCCGCCCTCGGCCAGGCGCTCAGCACGTAGTCGAAGCGCCGGTCGGGGTAGAGGCCGGGCCGCGCGTACGGGTTGGCGTTGCTCCAGGTGTGGCCGGGGCCGCCGTCGCCGGCGACCTCCCACGCGTCGTAGAAGACGAGCCCCGGCACGGGGGTCGCGGCGCGCCCGGTCAGCATCCGCATCTCGTCGCTGTCGGGCGGCGCGTTGAAGTCGCCGCACACCAGCGTCGGATGCCGGCGGGAGGCCACCTCCCGGACGAACGCGGCCAGCGCCCGTACCTGCTCCTGCCGTGCCCGCGAGTCGCCCAGCCGGTAGGCCCCGATCATCACGCTGAACACCTGCAACGGCCCGCGCGGCCCGTCCACCTCGCAGAACTGCGCCCGGCCTGGCAGCACCGCGCCCGGCTCGCCCTCGGGCGGCCCGCCCGGCAGCAGGCGATCCGCCTGCCGCACGATCGGCCAGCGCGACAACACGGCGACCGGCGCCTGCGCGGTGACGGCCGCCGCGTGCTCGTAGCCGAAGCGCTGACCGGCCCACTCCTGTAACGCCACCACGTCGGGCGTCAGGTCGCGCACCGCCTTCTCGACGCGCGGCGCCCGCTCGGCGTACGGGCCGTGCTCGCCCCACACGTTCCAGGTCAGCACGCGCACGCCGGTCCCGATCAGCGGCCCGTACGGCTCCGACCAGATCATCTCAGCCCCTCCACCGCCTTGACCGCCGCGTCCACCTGCTCGGGACCCGTCACGATACTCGTGCCGAACCGCAGCAGCGAGGGGTTGTACGGCGTCACGCTCGCGACCACCTTGCGCTCGTGCAACCGCCGCACCGCCTCGAACGGCTCCATCCCGGCCACCGAGCAGCACACCAGCCCCGCCGACAACTCGGGAGCCCGCGGCGTGGCCAGCGTGACGTGCGGGATTTCGGCCAGGCCCGCCTTCAGCCGGGTGGCCAGCTCCTGGGTGCGCGCCCGCACCCGGTCCTTGCCGATCGCCGTCATGAACGCGAACGCCTGCGGCATCGCCCACCGGTGCTCGAACGCCTTGAACCCGCCGGGCGTGACCAGCTCGGCCGTCGTGGCGCCGGGTGAGCCGCCGCCCTGCCAGGCGGTGAAGGCGGCCTGGCTGAAGCTCGGCACGATCGGGGCGACCGCGTCCCAGGAGCGGCCCCACACGATGCCGGTGCCGCGCGGCCCGAACAGCCACTTGTGGGTGCCGCTGGCCAGGAAATCGCAGCCCAGGTCGGCGACACCGTCGTCCATCGCGCCGAACCCGTGCACGCCGTCCACGCACAGCAGCGCCCTGTCGTGTTCGGCGCGGCCCTTGTTCGCCTCGGCCAGCAGGTCGGCGATGGCGCGGATCGGCACGCGCACGCCGGTGCTGGAGTGCACCCAGGTGACCGCCACGACCCGGGTGCGCGGGCCGAGACCCTCCTTGATCGCCGACACCATGCGGTCGGCCGAGGCGCGGGCCGGGTCGTCGTACAGGCGGACCCTGCGCACCTCCGCGCCCGTGCGCGCCGCCAGCAGGCGCAGGCCCTCGTGGGTGGCCAGGAAGTCGTGCTCGGTGGTCAGCACGTCCTGGCCGGGGCGCAGGACGAGGCCGGAGTAGAGCAGCGCCAGGCCCATCGTGGTGCTGTCGGTCAGCGCGATCCCGCCCGGGTCCGTCTTCAGGTAGCGGGCGGCGGCCTCGCGCACGGCCCCGTCGGGGGAGCCGTCCGGCGAGCCGCCGCCGGGCGGCGTGTACTCCGGGTCGGCGTCCAGCCCGTCGCGGTGCGTCCTGATCGCCTCGCGCACCTGCGCCGGGGCGGGGGCCAGCACGAACGCGGCGAACTGGCCGTACGCCGGGTCGAGCGCGAACTGGGCACGCACCGACGCCCAGTCGGCCGGATCGAAACTCCGCGGCGGGGCGGACGGCGGGGACGGTTTGGCGGTGCACGCCGACGCCCCGGCAAGCAGCCCGGCACCGAGCAGGGCCCGTCTGTTCAGCATGCCTGCTTCCTACCCGCATGCGTCGGCCATGCTTGCTTCGTGCGTGCATGCGTCCGCCATGCTTCCTGCCGGCATGCGTCGGCGATGCTTTGCTTCCTGTCCACATGCGTCGGCCATGCCTGCATTCCACCCGCATGCGTCAGAGAGTGCCTGCTTCTCACCCGTATGCGTCAGCTGCGGATCGCGGCGATCTGCCTGATCAGGTCGGAGACGCGGACGATGCCCAGGCAGCGGTTCAGCTCGTCGGTGACCACCAGGTCGTCGTAGACGCGGGTCGCGTCCCGGCCGGCCGCCTGCATGGCGGCGATGGCCGGGGTGGTGCGCGGCACCGTACGCGGCGGGTCGGCCAGCCGCTGAGCGGGTTTCGAGCCGTGCAGCGCGTGCCCGTAGCGGGCCGCGAACGACAGCAGGAAGCGGCTGCGGTCCAGGCTGCCCTTGGGCCGCTGGAACTCGTCCACCAGGATCACGCTGGTGATCGTCGGCTCGTGCCCGAACGCCGCCACGGCGTCCTCCGCTTTCGCCTCCGCGGGCAGCGTCACGGCGGGCAGCAGCAGCTCCTGGACACGCGGGCCGAGCATGACCGTGGCGGGCGACTCGTCCGAGACCGGCAGCGGCACCCGGATCTTGCCGTCCGGGCCGGGCGCCAGCAGCGGGCCGTGCGCGAGCCGCACGCCCAGCCCGCGCGCCGTCGCCACCTGCGCCTCGCGCTCCACGCCCGGCGCCATGACGTGCGCGCCGATCCCGCGCGCCAGCGTCACGACCGCCCGCGCCACCGCGATCGCCCGGTGGTCGCCGGGGATGCGCGAGACCACCTCGGGGTCGAGGGCCAGCAGGTACGGGGAGGAGTCGGTGATCAGGTCCAGGGCCGCGCCCGCGGTGCCCACGTCCGCGAAACCGAGCAGGTAGCCGATCGTGCGCAGCCCGTCGAGCCCTACCTTGAGCAGCGGCCTGTCCTGGTCGTGGCACGGTCCAGCGAGCAGCAGGATCGCCTCGCGCGGATGCCTGCCCGCTCTGCGCAGCGCCTCGTGCAGGGGGGCCAGCGCGCCCGCGCCCGACAGCACCACCCGGACCGGCAGCTCCAGCACCATGGGCAGCGGGACGGCGCGGAGGGTGCCGGTGGCGTCCACGAGGGCGGGGTGCGCGATGACGGCCCCGGTGTCGAGATCCACCAGGGGACTCGTGAGCAGGGAGGACACGTACAGATGGTGCTCCTGTCACAGGGGTATCAGAAGCCCCGCGAAACAGAATTTACCGACATTTCCGCTTTGGTTCCCGGGCGCGGCTCTGTTCGGGACGCCTGTTCTCGCTGTTTCGGCGTTGTTCCGCGTGAGGGGGACCGGTGGGGGTCCGCTAGCCTGCGGGGCATGAGTGCGCGTCCGGCGAGGGGCGGCGGGCGGTGGGTCACCGTGCCGCCGGAGCGCCTGCACCCGTGGATCGACGGGTTCGCCACGCGTCACGGGCCCTTCTCGGCGAGCGGCGACGAGCGGGTCGTGCGGCTGGTCGCGGGCGACGGGGCGGTGGCCGAGCTGCACGTGCCGTTCCCGCCCATGACGCCGCCGGGGCCGCCGCACGTGACCAGGCTCGTCGCGCACGCCGGCCGGGAGCGGCGCATCGGGGTGTTCCTGGTACGGCTCGGCGGGTACGCGGCGGGGGTCTTCCACGGCGGCTCGCTGGTGGCGTCCAAGGTCGGGTCGCGGCTCGTGCAGGGGAGGACGGCGGCCGGGGGGTGGTCGCAGCAGCGGTTCGCCAGGCGGCGCAGGAACCAGGCGGCGCAGGCGTTCGACGACGCGGTGGGCACGGCGGTGCGGGTGCTGGGGCCGTACCTGGGGGAACTGGACGCGGTCGTGCTCGGTGGTGACCGCAGGGCGGTGGACGCCCTGCGCGCCGACCGGCGGCTGGCGCCGGTGCTGGCGCTGGAGACCGAGCCCTTTCTGGTGGTGCCGGATCCGCGGCTGGCCGTGCTCCGCGACACACCCGCGCTGTTCCGAGCGGTACGCGTCCGCGTCATCGACCCCGCCTGACGCGTCCAGGCGATCAGGGCTGACGCCCCCAGACGGCCCGCCTCGATCACGCCCGCCTCCTGCACCCGGCCTCCTGCACCCGGCCTCATGCGCTCGCCTCCTGCGCCCAGTTGGGGTGCTTGCCTTGTGCGCCCGGTTGAGGTGCCCGGCTGAGGCGATCCGTCATGCGCCCCCGTCATGCGCCTGCCTGACCGTGCCCGCCTCAAGGGCTCGGCTGACGCGTCCGGCTGGGGTGTTCAGGCGAAGGCGTGCTTGTGGTCGGTGAGGAAGGCCTGCCATGTGCGGGGCGCGCGCCCCGTGACCTCCTCCACCACCCCCGTGGTCGGCGCCCAGCTCCCATCCCCCGTCTCGGCCTGCAGCTCGGCCAGCTCCCCCGCGAACGGCTGCGGAATGCCCTGCCGCTCCAGGTGGGCGGCCATCTCGGGCACGGACAGGTTCACGTACCGGACCTCCCGCCCGAGCACCTCGGCCACCTGCCCGGCGATGGCGGAGTGGGAGAGGGACGGCGGGCCCGTCAGCAGGTAGTCGCGGCCGGGGCCCACGGGCGAGGTGAGCAGGGCGGCGGCCACGTCGGCGATGTCGCGGGTGTCGATGTAGTTGACCGGGGTGTGGCCGTAGGAGCCGTACATGGTGCCGTCGTGGAAGTCGCGGGGGAGGGTCTGCATGAAGCCGCTGGGCTGGAGGATCGCGTACGGGACGCCGGACTTCCTGAGGTGGGCGTCGATGAGGCCGTGCATGCCCATGCCGAGCCGCGCGCCCGGCGCGGCGTCGCGGACGGAGACGGCGACGATCTGCGCGACGCCCGCCTCGGCGGCCAGGTCGATGACGGCGCGGTGGGCGTCGACGAAGCCGGGCCAGATGCCGCTGTTGAGGAAGAGCCGGTCGCCGGGGGACAGCAGCGCGCCGATGGTGCGGGGCTCGTCGAAGTCGGCCGGCGCGTACGGGCTGCCCAGGTCGTCGGCGGGGCGGCGGACGACGGCGAGCGTGTCGTGGCCGTGGCCGTGCAGCCGCCCGGTGAGGGCGCGGCCGATGTTGCCGGTGGCACCGGTGATCACGATCATGGGAGTCCTCCCGGTAAGTGGAATCTCGGATTCCGGTTGCCTGGACGGTACACTAAGCGGAATCGGATCGTCCACTTGGAGGTCGTGGGTGCGCGCGGATGCCAGGCGGAACCTGCACAAGATCGTCGAGGCGGCCGCGGAGGTCGTCGCGGAGCGCGGCGTCAACGCCCCCATGGAGGCCATCGCCAAGCGCGCCGGCGTCGGCATCGGCACGCTCTACCGCCGCTTCCCCGACCGCGACGCGCTGATCGCGGCCGTCGGTGACCACTACATCCACACGATGGCCGAGGCGCTGGACACCGCCGCCGCCGGTTCCGCCGACGCCTGGAGCGCCATCTGGGAGTTCGTCTCCTGGGTCGCCGAGCCGGGCCGGGCCGCGCTGTCCACCGCGCTGGCCGTGCTGCCGGAGGAGGCGGTCGTGGACCGGGAGGAGTTCGCGCGGGTGCGGGCGGGCTGGGTGGAGCAGTTCGCCGCGCTGGTCAGTAAGGCGCAGGCCGAGGGGTCGATGCGGCCGGACGTCGGCGTCGAGGACCTCATCCACCTGCTGAACGTCTTCACCTGCCACCCGGACCAGCTTCCCGCCCCGGTGGCCGCCGATCCGGGCCGGTATCTGCGCCTGATGCTCGACGGGATGAAGTCCGGCGCGGCCACGCCTTCCGGAGCGTGACCACCCCGAGTCGTTGAGACGATTCAAAACAATCTTGAATGCCGCTATGATGAGCCGAAGTTCACGGTGAACCGCAGTCGGCGGTTCGCCGTACGCAGCGAGTCCTGCGTTTTATCACTCTGATCGACGTACTTCTTCTGCAGCACGGCCTCGTGAGGATCGATGGCGACCAGGAACATCAAGGAGGTCGCGCAGCTGGCGCGCGTCTCAGTGGGGACGGTGAGCAATGTGCTCAACCGCCCGGAGATCGTGTCCCCCGCCACACGCGAACGCGTCTTCGAAGCAATCAAGAAACTCGGCTTCGTCCGCAATGAGGTGGCCCGCCACCTGCGGGTGGGCCGCAGCAGGACGGTGGGGCTCGTCGTGCTGGACGTGTCCAACCCGTTCTTCGTGGACGTCGCCCAGGGTGCGGAATCCGTGGCCGACGACCACGACTCGATGGTGGTGCTCTGCAACAGCGCCGGCGACACCGGCCGCGAGCGCCGCCACCTCGACCAGCTCGAACAGCAGCGGGTGATGGGCATACTGATCACCCCGGTCGAGACGGAGAGCCCGTGGGTGGAGGAGCTGATCGCCCGCGGCACCCCTGTCGTGCTGGTCGACAGCCCCGCGACCGGGCTGCAGTGCTCGGTCGCCGTGGACGACCGGCTCGGCGGGCAGATCGCCGGCGCGCACCTCATCGAGCGCGGGCACCGGCGGATCATGTTCGCCGGCGGGCCGATGTCCATCAAACAGGTGGCCGACCGGCACGCGGGCGTGACCAGCGCCGTCGCCGCCGCGGACGGCGCCGTCGAACTGCTCACCTCCAGCGCGCCGACGCTGACCGTGGCGGAGGGGCGGGCCATCGGCGAACGGGTGGCGGCGCTGCCTCCCGACGAGCGGCCGACCGCCGCGTTCTGCGCCAACGACATGATGGCGCTGGGGTTTTTACAGGCCATGGCCTCGCACGGGCTCCGCGTCCCCGAGGATCTGGCGATCATCGGCTACGACGACATCGACTTCGCGGCCGCCGCGGCCGTGCCGCTGTCCTCCGTCCGGCAGCCCAGGGAACTCCTGGGACGCACGGCGATCGACCTGTTGCTGGAGGAGGTCGCCGACCCCGAGCAGCATCGGCACCGTCAGGTCATCTTCCAGCCTGACCTGGTGATCCGGGAGTCGAGCGCGCTGCGCCGCGACGCCTGAGCGCGGGGGTGGCCCCACCGCCGGGCGATCACCGGCGGTCGTTCAATCGTTTGCCCCGCACAAGGGAGCACCTTCATGAGAGTTCTCTATGAGAATTCCCTGTCCACCCCTCAGGACCTGGCCGGTTTCCGCATGGAGGGGGACGGCGCCCTGTCGTTCCCGCAGGGCAGGCTGCGGCTGGAGAGTCTCCGGCCGCCGTCCGACGGTCAGGCGGCCAACCTCGTCCTCTGGTGTCCCGAGGAGTTTCCGCAGGACATCCGCGTCGAGTGGGACTTCTGGCCCGTCAGGGAGCCGGGCCTGGCGATCATGTTCTTCCACGCCAGGGGGAGGGACGGCGAGGACCTGTTCGACCCCGCCCTGACGCCCCGCAACGGGCCCTACGAGCAATACCACCACGGCGACATCGACGCCTACCACGTGTCGTACTTCCGCCGGATGTGGCCCTCCGAACGGGCCCTGCACACCTGCAACCTGCGCAAGAGCCATGGCTTCCACCTGGTCGCCCAGGGGCCTGACCCGCTGCCGGCCGTGCTGGACGCCGACGGTCCCTACGCGATCCGCCTCGACGTCGAGGCGGGAGCCGTGACGTTCGCAATCAACGATTTGGTCTCGTTCCGCTGGGAGGACGACGGGTCCATCGGCGGCCCCGCCCTGGCAGGAGGCAAGATCGGGTTCCGGCAGATGGCTCCGCTGATCGGAGAGTACGCAAATCTCCGCGTATCTCGTCATTGACTTTGAGTCGATTCAACACTAATTTCGCACCAACCGCCGTTCACTCGCTTGTAACTGGGCAGGAACCACGGTGCAATACTCCACCCCCGTATCCGTGCACATGCCACGAGAAGGTGGTGCCGGATGAACCATCCCGCCATGTCGATCAGGATCCAAGCTGCCTGCTCAGAGGTCATCTGGGCGGCTCGCCTGAACCTGATCTGGCTCGTGTTCACCCTCGCGGGAGGCGTGATTCTCGGGCTCGGGCCCGCTACCGTGGCCGCCTACACCCTGGCGCGGAGGCATGCCCGGAATGAAACGTTTCAGGCTTGGACCGAATTCTGGACCGTCTACCGACGGGAGTTCGTCCGGGCCTCGTTGCTGGTCCTGCCGGCGGTGCTCGTCGCCACCGTGCTGGTCGGCAACTACCTCTACTTCTCCGCCCTGGGGCCTGACCTCGCAGCGCCGCGAATCGCCAGTTTCGTGGCACTCATCGTGCTCGCGGGTGTGGGGGCACATGTGGGGCCGCTCTACACGCACTACGACCTGCCGCTCTGGGCCTACTGGCCCAAGGCGGTCCAGCTAGCGCTGCTGCGTCCGGCGTCGTCCGTGATCTTGCTGCTAGCGCTCTCGGCCATCGCCTACGCGACCTTGGCGCTGCCCATCCTGGCGCCGCTGATCAGCTTCGGCGCGTGGATCTATCTCAACACGTGGCTCTGCCAGCGCTTCTTTCAGGAGAACGAGGCGCGCTTGCATTCGAAAGGGAACTCATGAGCGCATCCCGTCGTCGGCGGCTTCTTGCCGGTGTGTTAACGCTAACGGCTGCTCTCACCGCCTCGGCCTGTTCTGGAGGTGGCGACGCGGCCCAGTCGGACCCGAACACGATCACGTTCATGGCGAAGCTGTTCGGCACCGCGCCCGAGCCCACCGGCGAGTTGCAGCAGGCCATCGAGAAGTTCCTCGGCAAGAAGATCAAGGTCACCTGGGTCCCCAACGCCGAGTACACCGAGAAGATGAACGTCACGCTGGCCTCGGACAGCATTCCGCAGGTCGTCGTCGTGGACCCGAAGATGCCGGCGTTCGTGAAGTCCGCGCAGGCCGGGGCGTTCTGGGACCTGACCGACAAACTGGACAAGTATCCGAACCTCAAGCCGGCGGACGAGCGGACCGCGCTCAACGCCTCCGTCAACGGCAAGATCTACGGCCTCTACCGCATGCGCCCCCTGCTGCGTTCGGCGGTCGTGATCCGCAAGGACTGGCTGGAGAAGGTCGGCCTCAAGGAGCCGACGACGATCGAGGAGTTCTACGAGGTCGCCAAGGCCTTCACCGAGAAGGACCCGGACGGCAACGGCAAGAAGGACACCTACGGCCTCATCATCCCGAAGTGGCCGTCCAGCTCCTACGCCAGCGCCAGCCCGTACGACGTGGTCGAGACCTGGTTCGGCGCCCCGACCGGCTGGGGCGAGCGCGACGGCAAGGTCATCCCCGGCTTCGACACGCCGGAGTTCATCGAGGCCAACAAGTTCCTCAAGAAGATGGTCGACGAGGGCCTGGTCAACCCCGACTTCGCCACCCTCGACACCGCCAAGTGGAACGAGCCGTTCTTCCACGGCCGCGGCGGCATGATCATCGACGTCAACATCCGCTCCCGCCAGGTCCTCGACCTGTTCAGGGAGGACGGCGACCAGAACTACGGTGACAAGGTCACCATGGTCGGCAACCTGGCGCGCTCCGACGGCAAGAAGTTCTCCTACCCCTTCAGCGGCTACGCCGACTCCCTGGCCATCTCCAAGCAGAGCGTGCGGACCGAGGCCGAGCTGGACAACGTGCTGAAGACGCTGGACAAGCTGGCCACCAAGGAAGGCCAGGTCCTGCTGCAGAACGGCATCGAGGGCCGCAACTTCAAGGTCGAGAACGGCGACACCGCCACGCTGATCAACGTGGACGACCCCGCCGTCAGGACCATCCAGGACAACGTGGACGACGCGTTCACCCAGCTCAGCACCAAGGGCACGATGGACATCGGCGGCATCGCCTACCAGCGCATCCCGCCCGGCCAGCCGTACAGGGACATCATCGCCAAGCAGAAGGAACTGGTGGAGGAGGACCTCAAGACGGCGGTGCACAACGTCGCGCTGCCCGTCGTGGCTCCCGCTCAGGTCGAGAAGGGCCCGCAGATCGACAAGATCATCGGTGACGCGCGGGTCAAGTTCCTCTCGGGCGCGATCGACGAGGCGGGCCTGAAGGCCGAGATCCAGAAGTGGCACACCGGCGGCGGCGACCAGATCATCACCGAGGTCAACGACCTGCTCGCCAAGCTCCCCAAGTAGAACGACCCCCCGCGTGAGGGGCCCGGCTCCCGCCGGGCCCCTCACATCGAAAGGAGGCCGCTGTGGCCACCGACCTGGCGACGCCTCCTGAGGCGGCGCCCAAGGCGAAGAAGCCGAAAAGGGCCGACAAGGTGCCGCTCGGCACCGCGGTCCTGCGTTATCGCTGGCTCTACCTGATGCTCCTGCCGGGCGTCGCCTACTTCGTGATCTTCAAGTACCTGCCGATGTACGGCGTGACGATCGCGTTCCAGGACTACCTGCCCTTCCTCGGTTACTCGGGCAGCCCCTGGGTCGGCCTCAAGCACTTCGAGCAGCTCTTCTCCGGGCCTGACTTCACCCGGCTGCTGGCCAACACGCTGATCCTGGCGGCGCTGCACATCATGTTCGTCTTCACCGCGCCGGTCATCGTCGCGCTGATGCTGAACGAGCTGCGGGTCAACATCCTCAAGCGCTCGATCCAGTCGCTCATCTACATCCCGCACTTCCTGTCGTGGACCATCGTCGCGGCGCTGACGTACGTGCTGTTCGCGGCCGACTTCGGGGTGATCGCCGCCTGGATGCGCGATCTGCTGGGCGACACCACCAAGATCGACTACATGGCGCAGGAGCAGTGGTTCCGCGAGATCGTCATCCTCCAGCAGCTCTGGAAGATGACGGGCTGGGGCACGATCATCTACCTGGCCGCGCTGGCCGGCGTGGACCCCAACCTGTACGAGGCCGCCCGCATGGACGGCGCCGGCCGCTCCCGCCAGCTCTGGCACGTCACGCTGCCCGCGATCCGCCCGACGGTCGTCGTCATGGCCATCCTCGCCTCCGGGAACCTGCTGGACTCCGGCTTCGAGCAGATCTGGCTGATGACCACTTCACTGAACCGCGAGGTCGCCGAGGTGTTCGACACCTACGTCTACTACGCCGGCGTCCAGAACGGGAACTTCAGCTACTCCACCGCGGTCGGCCTGTTCAAGGGCGTGGCCGGCGTCATCCTGATCTTCGGCTCCAACTGGCTGGCCAAGCGCATGGGCCAGCGGGGACTGTTCTAAGGGGGCCCGGCCATGACCACTATGACTGAGACCAAGCCCAAGCAGCTCGCGGTCAACAACAGCAGCTCCGTCGGCAGCCGCGTCTTCGACGTCCTCAACGTCGTCGCGCTCGTCGGCCTGGCGTTGATCACGGTGCTGCCGCTGCTCTACGTGCTGGCCGCGTCGCTCGCCAGCGAGCCCGAGATCGCCTCCAGGCCGTTCTTCCTGTGGCCGGAGAAGATCGTCACCGAGGCGTACGAGTACATCTTCGCCACCCCCACCTTCATCCGATCCCTGCTCACGACCGTCGTCGTGACGGCGGTCGGCATGGTGGTGCAGGTCATGCTGACCTTCACCATGGCCTACCCGCTGGCCAAGCGGTACCTGCCGGGCCGCACGCTGGTGCTGAACCTGGTCATCTTCACCATGGTCTTCTCCGGCGGCATGATCCCCACCTACCTGGTGGTGCGCGACCTGGGGCTGCTCGACAGCTACTGGGCGCTCATCCTGCCGCTGGCGATCAACCCGTTCTACCTGATCATCGTCAAGAGCTTCTTCCAGGAGCTGCCGCAGGCGCTGGAGGAGGCGGCCAGGATCGACGGCTGCAACGAGATGGGCGTCTTCTTCAAGATCGTCCTTCCGCTGTCGAAGCCGATCATCGCGACGTTCTCGCTGTTCTACGCGGTGGCGATCTGGAACGACTACATGTCGCCGCTGCTCTACATCACCGATCCGAACAAGTGGACGCTGCAGATCCTCGTCCGCCAGCTCGTGGCCACCGACCCCGCGGCCGCCCTGTCGCAGATGGACCGCACCTGGGTGCCGCCGGAGCAGGGCGTCAAGTTCGCGATCATCGTGATCGCGACGCTGCCGATCCTGTTCTTCTACCCGTTCCTGCAGAAGCACTTCGCCAAGGGCGTGCTGATCGGGGGCGTCAAGGAGTGAGCACCCGCACCGTGCTGCTGGCGGGGGACTCGACGGTCGCCTCCTGCCCGGCCTTCGAAGCACCGATGTCCGGATGGGGGGCGCAGCTCGGATCGTACGTCGGCGGCCCGGTGCGCAACCTCGCCAAGGGCGGCGCCACCACGGCCAGCCACCGCGCCGAAGGGTTGTGGGCGGCGTTGCTGCGCGAGACCTCGCCCGGTGACGTGGTGGTGATCCAGTTCGGGCACAACGACCAGAAGGAGCCCGGGCTGCCGTACCGCGAGAACCTGCGCGCCTTCGTCGAGGAGGCGCGCGGGGCGGGCGCGCTCGCGGTGCTGTGCACACCTGTGCAAAGGCGCAGGTTCGAGGGCGGGCGGCTGGTGCCCACGCACGGCGACTACCCCGGCCTGGTGCGCGAGCTGGCCGCCGCCGAGGACGTACCGCTCATCGACCTGACGCGAGCCACCACCGAGCTGTACGAACGCCTCGGCCCCGAGGGGTCGAAGGCCCTGTTCACCCACTTCCCGCCGGGCACGCATCCGCTCTATCCGGACGGCGTGGCCGACGACACCCACTTCTGCTTCCGCGGCGCCGACGAGGTGGCCGCGATCGTCGCCGGACGACTGAAGGGAATCGCATGACCGAGCTGCGCTGGCTGGACCGACCGGGAGAGCAAGGGGTGACCTGGGGAGTCCCGTGGCCACGCGGCACGGTCGGGCGGGGCACGCCGTTCGTGCTGGCCGACGGCGACGGCCGCCGGGTGCCGGTGCAGAGCTGGGTGACCGCCACCTGGCCGGACGGCTCGGTCAAGTGGACGGCCCACGCCATCGGCGCCCGGCCCGCCGCGAAGACGTACCGGCTCGAACCCGGCGCGCCCGCCGCGCACGAGCACCGGCCGGAACCGGGCGGCACGCCCGCCGCGCACGAGCACCGGCCGGAACCGGGCGGCGAGCCCGCGGCCCCCGGGGCTCAGGCCGCCGCGAAAGAGGAGCGGCTCGAACCCGCCGTCACCGTCGCCCACGAGGGTCGTGACCTGGTCGTGGACACGGGTGTCGTGACCTGGAGGATCGGCGGCGGCTCGGTGGCCAGGTCGATCTCGCGCGGGAGCCGCGAGATCGCCAGGGACGTGCGCCTGATCAGCCTCCGCCAGGCCGAGCCCACCCCCGACGAGGGCGGCCACGTCGCCCGCGAGCAGGCGGAAGGCGTCGTCGAGAGCGTCACGGTCGAGCAGGACGGGCCGGTGCGCGCCGTCGTCAGGCTGGAGGGCAGGCACGGCGACTGGCTGCCGTTCACCGTGCGGCTGTACTTCTACGCGGGCGCCGAGCAGGTGCGCGTCCTGCACACCTTCATCTGGGACGGCGACCCCGGGCGTGACTTCCTGGCCGGGCTGGGCCTGCGCGCCGACGTGATCATGCGGGACGAGCCGCACGACCGGCACGTGCGGCTGGCCGGCGGCGACGGGTTCCTCACCGAGGCCGTGCGCGGGCTGACCGGCCTGCGCATCGATCCGGGCGAGGCCGCCCGCCGCGCCCAGGTGGAGGGCCGTCCGGCGGGCGAGCTGGATCGGGAGGTCGCGAGCCGCCTGCACCTCATCCCCGCCTGGAACGACTACACCCTCGACCAGACCTCGGCCGACGGCTACACCCTGCGCAAGCGCACCAAGGAGGGCCACTCCTGGGTGACGATCCCCGCGGGCGCCCGCTCGAACGGCTACGGCTACGTGGGCGGGGTCAGTGGCGGGCTCGGCTTCGGGCTGCGCGACTTCTGGCGGCTGCACCCGTCCCGGCTGGACGTCAGGAACGCCGCGGGCGACGTCGCCACCGCCACCGTCTGGCTGTGGTCGCCGTCCGCGCCCGCCATGGACCTGCGGTTCTACCACGACGGCATGGGCCAGGACACGTTCGAGGAGCAGCTCGAAGGCCTGGAGATCACCTACGAGGACTACGAGCCGGGGTTCGGCGATCCGCGCGGCATCGCGCGTACGCACGAGCTGAGCCTGCGCGTCCACGACGCCACGCCGTCCGCGCGGGACCTGGCGGCGCACGCCGCCGCCATGAACGAGCCGGGGCTGCTGGTCGCGAGCCCGGAGCGGGTGCGCGAGGCGGGCGTGTTCGGCGTGTGGGGCCTGCCCGACCGCTCGACGCCCGCGCACGCCGAGATCGAGGACCGCCTCGACTTCCTCTTCGACCTGTACGTGCGCGAGCGCGAGCAGCGCCGCTGGTACGGGTTCTGGGACTACGGCGACGTCATGCACACCTACGACGGCGACCGGCACACCTGGCGCTACGACGTCGGCGGCTACGCCTGGGACAACTCGGAGCTGTCGCCCGACCTGTGGCTGTGGCTGCAGTTCCTGCGCACCGGCCGCGCCGACGTCTTCCGCTTCGCCGAGGCCATGACCCGGCACACCGGCGAGGTGGACGTCTACCATCTCGGCAGGTGGAAGGGCCTGGGCAGCCGCCACAACGTGCAGCACTGGGGCTGCAGCTGCAAGCAGTTGCGCATCTCCAACGCCGCCTACCGGCGCTTCTACTACTACCTGACGGCCGACGAGCGCACCGGCGACCTGATGGACGAGCTGAGCGTCCCGGAGGAGACGTTCCTGGCGATCGACCCGCTGCGCAAGGTGCGTGAGGACGTCTACACGCCCGACCGGTCGGCGCTGTCGGTCGGGCTCGGCACCGACTGGGGCTCGCTGGCGGCGGCCTGGCTGACCAGGTGGGAGCGGCACGGCGACGAGCGGGCCAGGGACCGGCTGCTCGGCACGATGGCCGACATCGGCGCGATGCCGCGCCGCTTCCTGACGGGCGAGGGCCGCCTCGACCTGGACAGCGGGCGCTTCGACACCGCCCGCGACCAGATCTCCGTCTCGCACCTGTCGTCGCTGTTCGGGCTGCCGGAGATGTGCGCGGAGCTGATCGCGCTGGACCTGGACGTGCCCGGCTTCGAGCAGGCGTGGCTGGAGTACTGCCGCCTCTACCTGGCGCCGCCGGAGCAGCAGGAGGCCGAGGTGGGGCAGCGGCTGAGCGGGATCTCGCTGATCCAGGCGCACAGCCGGCTCACGGCGTACGCGGCGGCCCGCACGGGCGACGCGGAACTGGCGGCGTGGGCGTGGCGCAAGTTCCGGCTGGGGGAGGGCGACCAGCTCAACCGCAACCCGTTGCAGCAGCAGGAGAACTGGGAGCTGACGCTGGTGGACGGGCCCGAGGTGCCGCATCCGGTGCACGAGGCGCCGTTCGTCAGCACCAACAGCGCCGCGCAGTACGGCCTGGCCGCCATTCACAACCTGGTGCTGATCGGCGAGCACCTGCTGAAGCGTTAACGAGAGGTGGGGCTCCCGCCGGGAGCCCTACACTGATCGGTATGCATACTCCCGATTGACCGGCGGCGCACGCCCAATCCTGTTTCCTAGCTCGGGAGTGTTTCCGGTCACCATGATCATCGCTAATGATATCGAGCTGCGCGCGGGCGCGCGCCTGCTCATCGAGAAGGCCTCGTTCCGGGTCAATCCCGGCGACAAGATCGGCCTCGTCGGCCGCAACGGCGCGGGCAAGACGACGCTGACCAAGGTGCTGGCGGGTGAGGGCATCCCCGCCGCCGGCACCGTCACCACCACCGGCAGCGTCGGCTACCTGCCGCAGGACCCGCGCACCGGCGACCTCCAGGTGCTCGCCCGCGACCGCATCCTGTCGGCGCGCGGCCTCGACGAGGTCATCCGCAAGCTGCGCGAGGCCGAGCTCGGCATGTCCTCGGCCGACGACCGCACCAGGGAGAAGGCCGTCAGGCGGTACGGCCGGCTGGAAGATCAGATGCACGTCCTGGGCGGGTACGCCGCCGAGTCGGAGGCCGCCTCCATCGCCTCCAGCCTGGGGCTGCCCGACCGGGTGCTCGGACAGCCCTTGCAAACGCTTTCCGGCGGTCAGCGCAGACGCGTGGAATTGGCACGAATTCTTTTCAGCGGGGCGGAAACTCTCCTTCTAGACGAGCCCACAAACCACCTAGATGCGGACTCAATCGGGTGGCTTCGCGATTTTTTGCGCAGTCATCAAGGTGGCTTGGTGATCATCAGCCACGATGTCGGGCTTCTTGAAGCGACGGTCAACAAGGTCCTGCACCTGGACGCCAACCGCTCGGTGATCGATCACTACAACGTCGGCTGGAAGGCGTACCTGGCCCAGCGGGAGACCGACGAGAAGCGCAGGAAGCGCGAGCGGGCCAACGCCGAGAAGCAGGCCGGCGCCCTGCTGGCGCAGGCCGACAAGATGCGCGCCAAGGCCACCAAGGCCAAGGCCGCCCAGGACATGATGCGCCGCGCGCACCGCCTGCTGGCGGGCACCGAGGAGGAGCGGCAGAGCGACAAGGTGGCGCGGCTGCGCTTCCCCGAGCCGCAGCCCTGCGGGCGCACCCCGCTGACGGCTCAGGAGCTGTCCAAGTCGTACGGGTCGCTGGAGGTCTTCACCGACGTCAACGTGGCCATCGACCGAGGTCACAGAGTCGTGATCCTGGGGCTGAACGGCGCAGGCAAGACCACTCTGCTGCGCATTCTCGGCGGCATCGAGCAGCCCGACACCGGCGAGATCAGGCCCGGCCACGGCCTCAAGATCGGCTACTACGCGCAGGAGCACGAGACCCTCGACGCAGGCCGCACTCTGCTGGAGAACATGCGCTCGGCGGGGGGCGAATTCACCGACACCGAGCTGCGCAAGGTGCTCGGCTCGTTCCTGTTCACCGGCGACGACGTGGACAAGCCCGCCGGTGTTCTGTCGGGCGGCGAGAAGACTCGCCTGGCACTGGCGATCTTGGTACTGTCGAGCGCCAATGTCCTCCTTCTCGACGAGCCCACGAACAACCTCGATCCGGTCAGCCGCGAGCAGGTTCTCAACGCCCTGAGGTCGTATTCAGGAGCAATCGTCCTAGTCACACATGACGAGGGTGCCGTTGACGCCCTGTCACCGGATAGGGTGATCTTGCTACCGGACGGAACTGAAGACGCGTGGAGCGACGAATTTTCCGATCTTGTGGCACTTGCCTGATCTTAATTTGAGTGGGTACGGATCTTTTCCCGTGGAGTAGGTAGCCGATCCCGCTGAAATGACTGATCATGGCGGAGTAACGCTGCGGAAGTCCGGCACTACAGGAGGTACTCGTGGCCGAGACACTGAAGAAGGGCACCCGGGTCACCGGGGCCGACCGGGAAAAACTGGCCGGCGATCTCAAGAAGCGCTACGCCGCGGGCGAGAGCATTCGCGCCCTGGCCGCTTCGACCGGTCGGTCTTACGGGTTCATCCACCGCATCCTCAGCGAGTCCGGTGTGACTCTGCGCGGGCGCGGCGGGGCGACCCGAGGCAAGTCCAAGCGCTGACGGCCGCCTCGGAACGTGCGACCGCAGCCGCCCGTCCCTAGTCAGCCGCCGTCGCGCCCGTGCCAGAACGATATTCTGTAGGCTCGGGCGCGACGGTCAGCACTCCGGACGAAGGAGCGGGCGATGGCGGAAGCGCAGGCGCAACAGCGCGGGGGGTATGCGGACGACGGCCCTGCCACGGCAGAGGGCGGAGTTCGCTTCGAGGTGGACGGTGAGATAGCGACGATCACGCTGGCCCGGCCGGAAAAGCGCAACGCACAGACGTTCGCGACATGGTCGGCACTGGCTCGCATCGGCAACAGCCTGCCTGAGCAGGTACGCGTCGTCGTCGTGAAAGGTGAGGGACCGTCCTTCTCGGCAGGGATCGACCTGCGAATGTTCACACCTGAGGGGGTGCCCGGACAGGGCTCGTTCAGCTCGGCGGCCAGAAGCGAGGGCGCCGATTTCGAGCAGCGCATCAGACAGGCCCAAGCGGGGTTCCTGTGGCTGCGCCGCCCGGAGATCGTCTCCGTCGCCGCAGTGCGAGGGCACGCGATCGGGGCGGGATTCCAACTCGCGCTCGCCTGCGACCTGCGGATCGTGGCCGACGACGTCAAGTTCTGCATGAAAGAGCCCGCACTGGGCCTGGTGCCCGACCTGACGGGGACCAAGCCCCTGGTCGAGCTGGTCGGCCTGGCCAAGGCGATCGACATCTGCCTGACCGCCAGGACCGTGCACGCCGACGAGGCCATGCGCATCGGCCTCGCCGAGTCAGTGGTCGCCGGGGGCGACCTGGACGACGCTGTACGTGAGAAGGTCGCGCAACTGCTGTCCACCAACCGGGACGCGGCCGTGGCGACCAAGCGGCTCCTCCAGGGAGCGCAGTCACGCACCCTGGAGGAGCAGAGTGTGGCCGAAGGGGTCGAGCAGGCGGCGCGGATCAAGGCCTTGTTCGGCTGAGTTGTTCGGCTGATTGAACGGTCAAGGAAGTCGCGGTTGACGTGCGTCGGCGGCGAGCGCTTTCCGTCCGCCGCCGGGCCGTGAGGGGGTCTGTGCCGTCCTTATGGTGATTTTGTAGCCGCTCTATGGGGGAGCGGCTGTGTGGCGCTCAGAGGGGGCTTCGAGGGGCGCCGAAGGGGTGCTGAGGGCGTGCCGGGGCGGGGCGTTCGCCAGGAGCCGTGCGAGGGGCGTTCGGGCGCGGGACGCCGTCAGTCTGGGCCGGAGTTTCGCGGTGAGCTGAGCCGGGAATCCCCATGCGCTCCGGCGGCGCTGTCTCCGGCGGAGTAGGAGGGGATCCCCCGGATGGCGATGATGGGCGGCGGCTTCGGCCCCAGCACGATGATGTCCCTGCGGCGTGACGGTTCGGTCACCAAGCAGCGGCTGCGTCCCGGCACGGTGCGGCGCATCGCGCGCTACGCGCGGCCGTACACCCGGCAGATAGCGGCGTTCCTGCTGCTCGTCGTGGCGGGCGCGGTGATCGTGATCGCCAACCCGCTGCTGATGAAGGCGATCATCGACGACGGCATCCTGCCAGGTCAGACCAGCGTGGTGATCGGCCTGGCCGTGGCCATCGCGGGGCTCGCGGTGGTGGACGCCGGGCTGACGCTGGTGCAGCGGTGGTTCTCGGCGCGCATCGGCGAAGGGCTGATCTACGACCTGCGCACCGAGGTGTTCGACCACGTGCAGCGCATGCCGGTCGCGTTCTTCATGCGCGCGCAGACCGGCGCGCTGGTCAGCAGGCTCAACACCGACGTGATCGGCGCCCAGCGCGCGCTGACCAGCACGCTGTCCTCCGTCGTGTCCAACGTGGTCAGCCTGGTGCTCGTGCTGGGCGCGATGCTGGCGCTGTCGTGGCAGGTGACGCTGGTCGCGCTGGTGCTGCTGCCGATCTTCATCGTGCCCGCCAAGTACGTCGGCCGCCGCATGTCGGCGCTGACCCGCGAGCAGATGCAGCTCGACGCCGAGATGAGCTCCGTCACCACCGAGCGCTTCAACGTCGCCGGCGCCATGGTCGCCAAGCTCTACGGCAGGCCGGAGGACGACGCCGCCGTGTTCGGCTCCCGCGCGGCCAGGGTGCGCGACGTCGGCGTGACCGTCGGCATGTACGGCACCGTGTTCCGGGTCGCGCTCGGCCTGGTCGCGGCCCTCGCCACCGCGCTGGTCTACGGCATCGGCGGGGTGCTGGCCGTGTCCGGGGCGTTCGAGCTGGGCACGCTGGTGGCGCTGGCCGCGCTGCTGATGCGCCTGTACGGGCCCCTCACGTCGCTGTCGAACGTGCACGTGGACGTGATGACCGCGCTCGTCAGCTTCGACCGGGTCTTCGAGATCCTCGACCTCAAGCCCATGGTGGCGCAGAAGCCGGACGCCGTGCCCGTGCCGGAGGGCCCGGTCACGATCGAGTTCGACGACGTGCGCTTCCGCTACCCGGCCGCCGAGGAGGTGTCGCTGGCCTCGCTGGAGTCGGTGGCCAGGCAGGACAGCGGCCCGTCCTACCCCGTGCTGAAGGGCGTGTCGTTCACCGCCGCGCCCGGGCAGCTCATCGCGCTCGTCGGGCACAGCGGGGCGGGCAAGACCACGATCACCTCGCTGGTGTCGCGGCTGTACGACGTCAACGAGGGCGCGGTGCGGATCAACGGGCTCGACGTGCGCGACGCCACCCTCGACTCGCTGCGCGACACCGTCGGCGTGGTCATGCAGGACGCCCACCTCTACCACGACACGATCGGCGCCAACCTCCGCTACGCCAGGCCCGGCGCGAGCGACGAGGAGATCTGGCAGGCGCTGCGCGCGGCGCAGATCGGCGAGCTGGTCGAGAGCCTGCCCGACGGGCTGGACACCGTCGTGGGGGATCGCGGCTACCGGCTGTCCGGCGGCGAGAAGCAGCGGCTGGCGCTGGCGCGGCTGCTGCTGAAGGCGCCCCGCGTGGTCGTGCTCGACGAGGCCACCGCCCACCTGGACTCGGAGTCGGAGGCCGCGGTGCAGGTGGCGCTGAAGACCGCGCTGCGGGGGCGTACGTCGCTGGTCATCGCGCACCGGCTGTCGACGATCAGGGAGGCCGACGAGATCCTCGTCATCCACGACGGCCGGGTGGCCGAGCGCGGCGGTCACGAGGAGCTGCTGGCGCGCGGCGGGCTCTACGCCGAGCTCTACCGCACCCAGTTCAGCTCCGCGGGCAGCCCGGCCGCCTGAGCCGCCCGCCCGGCTCAGCTCTGCTGGTAGCCCAGCCGCTTGAGCTCCTCCCTGGCCACCTTCTCCACCAGCTCCAGGTCGGCGCGTCGCAACCGGGTGCGGTAGACGCCGACCTTGGGCACCGCGGTGTCGTACAGGACGACCTTGGACACCCGCGTCTCCAGGAACTCCGCCAGCGTCGCCACCGACTGCGGCGGCTGCTCGACCAGATCCTCATAGCGCAGCGTCAGGAGCTGCGGCTCGGGCAGCGCGCGGCGCAGCTCGGCGCTCATCCGCACGGCGCTGCGCCAGCGCAGCGCGCTCTTGCCCGCCGCCGGCATGGTCTTCCACCGCTCCAGGTGCTCGTCCTTGTTGACGCCCAGGAACGCGTTGGGGAACTCGGTCTGCCCGCTCAGCATCGCCGGCTTGAACCAGGCCAGGCAGGCCGGGTCGCCCAGCATGCCGGCCACCACGTCGCGGCCGTCGCGGATGAGCTGGACGAACCGGGCGTCAGGGAAGGCCTGCAGCAGCACGGGCGCGCTGTAGAGCAGGTCGGGGCTGCCGTCGCCGAAGCGGGTGACGTCGTTCGCGGCGACGCAGGGGCCCGCGCCGGTGACGCCGCCGGCCTCACGGCACGGCTCGGCGCACTCGGCGCAGGAGCGGGGCAGCACCTGCCACGACTCGGCCAGCGCGTCACGCAGGACGCGCACGGCTCCCGACGTGCGGGCGATGGACGGCTTGCGGGCGAACGCGTACACCACGTGCGCCACGCTCGCGCGGCCCATCGTCACGTGGAAGCCCGGCGAGCGTTTCAGGGCGCGGGCCAGCAGGTCGACGCCGGAATGCGGAGCTCCGAGCAGGAAGACAGGCCGGCGGACCTTGATGCCGTTGACCACGAGGATGTGGGGCGGAAGTCGCATACGGAAAGCAAGTGTGACACCGTTTGCCACGTGAACGAGCCAACCTCTGTGTCGGTGCTCACCGGTGCGGGCATCTCCACCGACTCCGGCATCCCCGACTTCCGGGGGCCGCAGGGGGTCTGGACGAAGAATCCGCAGGCCGAGGCCAATGCCACGATTGATCGTTACCTCGCGGACCCCGACGTCAGGCGCGCGACGTGGCAGTCCAGGCTGGAGTCCCCGGCGTGGCAGGCCAAGCCGAACGTCGCCCACCACGCGCTGGTCGAGCTGGAGCACGCCGGGCTGCTGCGCGCGCTCATCACGCAGAACATCGACGAGCTGCACCAGCTCGCCGGCTCCTCGCCGGAGAAGGTCATCGAGCTGCACGGCACCATGCGCCGCGCCGAGTGCCTGTCCTGCGACCTGATCACCCCCATGGAGGAGGTGCTCGCCAGGGTGGCCGCGGGCGAGGCCGACCCGCCGTGCCCGCGCTGCGGCGGCATCCAGAAGTCGAACACGATCTCGTTCGGGCAGAACCTCAGGCGCGAGGTGATCGACGCGGCGCTCGACGCGGCCCGCTCGTGCGAGCTGTTCGTGGCGGTCGGCACCTCGCTGACCGTGCACCCCGCCGCCGGGCTGTGCGGCGAGGCGCTCGACGCCGGCGCCCGGCTGGTGATCGTGAACGCCCAGCCCACCCCGTATGATCCGTTCGCCGACCGGGTCATCGCCGAGCCGATCGGCCAGGCACTACCAGCGCTCGTCAAGGAGCTGATCGATGCGGCCAGGTGACACCGTCGCCGTCGTCTCCCCGTCAGGACCGGCCAACGCCGTGCTGCTCAAGCGCGGCATCCAGCGGCTGGAGTCACTCGGGCTCAAGGTGATCGCGGGCGAGCACGTCCTCGCCCGACAGGGGCTCGACTACCTGGCGGGCGACGACGCCGCCAGAGCCGCCGACCTCCAGGCCGCCTGGTGCGACCCGGCCGTCTCCGGCGTGTTCTGCTCCAGGGGCGGGTACGGCGCCGCGCGGCTGCTCGGCCTGCTCGACTGGGACGCGATGCGGGAAGCCGGGCCCAAGGTGCTGCTCGGGTCGAGCGACATCACGGCGCTGCACAACGCGTTCGCCATCGAGCTGGGCGTGCCCACCCTGCACGGGCCGATGGCCGCCTGCGACGTCATCGCGGGCGACGAGAACGGGCCGGAGCCGCAGACCTGGGAGAGCCTGCGCGCGGCGCTCTTCGGCACGCCCGGCACGGTCACGGGCGACCGGGTGCTGGCGCCGGGGCGGGCCGAGGGCGTGGTGCGCGGCGGGAACCTGTCGCTGATCGCCTCGATGTGCGGCACGCGGTGGCAGCCGTCGTTCGACGGGGCGATCGCGTTCCTGGAGGACGTGGGGGAGGAGCCGTACCGGATCGACCGCATGCTGACCCAGCTTCTGCAGGCCGGCGTGTTCGACGGGGTGCGCGGGATCGCGCTGGGCTCGTGGGTGAAGTGCGGTGATCCGTACCCGGTTCTGGAGGACCGGCTGAAGCCGCTCGGAGTGCCGATCGTGGCGGGGCTGCCGGTCGGGCACGGCTCACCCCAACACAGTGTCTGGTTCAACGTACTTGGTGGTATCGATACCGAATCGTGCTCGCTATCTGGCGTGATGCGGAATGAGGAGCAGGCAAGGTAGGAGGGACGAATCCGACAGAAAGGGACACGACGCGTGAACTTGTTCAGGCGTGAGCCCTCTCGCCGGCCGGTCGAGGACGTCGATCTCGACTCGTTGCTCGCTCTCGTCGCGGAGTCGCTCGGATACTCCTTCGAGTTCGCTCCCGACGGCTCCACCGTGGCCCTCGGCGGGCCGCAACCGCTTGTCGTCCAGCTCAAAGGGCTGCGGCGCGAGGCCGGGCGCAGGGCCAGGGAAGACTGGCCCATGCTGGTCTCCGAGCACCTCGCGCACGCCGTGGCCACCGCGGGCGACCGGCTCGACGTGTGCGAACTCAAACAGGTCCGGTCCCTGCTGCGCACCCGCGTGGAGGCCGTGGACGAGATCCCCGACCTGACCCGCGTCGTCGGCCGTCACCTCAACGCCGACCTCGTCGAGCTGCTGACCGTCGGGTCGCGGCCGGTGCGGCCCGAGGAGTCCGGCTGCTGGCCCGTGCCCACCGGGCAGGCCCTCGACCTCGCCGTCGCCAACGTGCGGGCCAGGGAGCGGCTGCGGGTGGAGCACATCGAGCTGTCCGGCACGCCCGTCACCCGGCTCACCGCGTCCAGCCCGTCGGCCGCCACGCACCTGCGGTGGCTGTCGAGCTACCTGGCGGTGCCGTCCGACGGGGCGCTGGTGGTGCTGCCCGATCCGTACACGTTGCTGCTGCATCCGGTGGACGGGATCGGGGTGGTGCGGGCGATCGAGCGGCTGCGGGTGCACGCGGCCCGTACGGACGGGCTCAGCTCGCAGGTCTACTGGTGGCACGAGGGGCGGCTGACGTTGATCAGAGCCGACATCGTGACCAGGGACGGGCAGACGCGGCTCGTGGTGGCGCCGCCGCCCGACTTCGCCCGCGTCCTGGCCCGCCTCGCCGTCTGAGCGCCCGCGCCTGGAGCGACCCACGCGCCCCGACCACCCGCCCCCGCACCTCCGGCGCGAACAGGCCGCGTCACGTGGGCGATCGGCACGGACGCGACGGCCACCGTGACGCCGTAGCCGGTGACCAGCAGGCCGACCGCCGACAGGGACACCCGCAGGTCCTCGGACATGAGGGTCAGGAGGCCGACCGGCAGGTTCTCGGCGGTGTTGAAGGTGAGGGCGGCGAGCATGAGCGCGCCGAGCACCGCGAGTCTGTGCCATGGGGCCGGAGGTCGCGTGATCACCGGGTTCCTGGTGGGTGGGGAGGACGCCGGGACGCCCTCGCGGAGGGAGTCCCGGCGGCGTGCGGGCGGTTCAGCCGCGGTTGACGTAGTCGCGCAGGTGGATGGCCGTCAGCGACGTCCCGTCGGCGACCAGCTCGCCGGGGGTGCCGGAGAAGACGACCTGCCCGCCGTCGTGCCCCGCGCCGGGCCCGAGGTCGATGATCCAGTCGGCGTGGGCCATGACCGCCTGGTGGTGCTCGATGACGATGACGGAGTTGCCGTCGTCCACGAGGCGGTCGAGCAGGGCCAGGAGCTGGTCCACGTCCGCGAGGTGCAGGCCCGTGGTGGGCTCGTCCAGCACGTACGTGGTCCCGTTCTTGGCCATGTTGATGGCGAGCTTGAGCCGCTGCCGCTCGCCGCCCGACAGGGTGGTGAGCGGCTGGCCGAGGCCCAGGTAGCCGAGGCCGACGGAGACGAGGCGGTCGAGGATCGTGCCGGCCTGGCCGGTGGGGAAGAAGTCGCGGGCCTCGGAGATCGGCATCTCCAGCACCTCGCTGATGTTCTTGCCGCGCAGCCGGTACGTCAGCACCTCCGGTGTGAACCGCTTGCCCTCGCACGTCTCGCACACCGACGCCACCTCGGCCATCATCGCCAGGTCGGTGTAGATGAGGCCGATGCCCTTGCAGGCCGGGCAGGCGCCCTCGGAGTTGGCGCTGAACAGGCCCGCCTTGACCCCGTTGGCCTTGGCGAAGGCGGTGCGGATGGGGTCGAGCACCCCGGTGTAGGTGGCCGGGTTGCTGCGGCGCGACCCGCGGATCGGCGACTGGTCGGCCACCACCACGCCCTCGCGGCCCGCCACGTGGCCGTGGATGAGGGAGCTCTTGCCGGAGCCCGCCACGCCGGTGACCACGGTGAGCACGCCGAGCGGGATGTCCACGCTGACGTCGCGCAGGTTGTGCAGGGTGGCGTTCCTGATCGGGAGGTGACCCGACGGGCGGCGGAAGGTGTCGCGCAGCCGTACGCGATGGTCGAGGTAGCGGCCGGTCAGCGTGCCGGAGGAGCGCAGCCCCAGCAGGTTGCCCGAGTAGCAGATCTGGCCGCCCGCCGTGCCTGCGCCGGGGCCGAGGTCCACGACGTGGTCGGCGATGGCGATGGTCTCCGGCTTGTGCTCGACCACCAGGACCGTGTTGCCCTTGTCGCACAGCGCCAGCAGCAGGCGGTTCATCCGCTGGATGTCGTGCGGGTGCAGGCCGGCGGTGGGCTCGTCGAAGACGTAGGTGACGTCGGTGAGGCTGGAGTTGAGATGGCGCACCATCTTCACCCGCTGCGCCTCTCCGCCGGACAGGGTGCCCGACTCGCGGTTGAGGCTCAGGTAGCCCAGGCCGATCTCGACCAGCGAGTCGAGCGTCGAGCGCAGGCCCTCCAGCACCGGCCCGACGCGGGGGTCGTCGATGCCGCGGATGAAGTCGGCCAGGTCGTTGACCTGCATGGCCGAGCAGTCGGCGATGTTCCTGCCGTGGATCCGGGCCGAGCGGGCGGCCTCGTTCAGCCGGGTGCCCTCGCAGGCGGGGCAGGGGGCCAGCTTGATCGCCCGGTCGGCGAACGCCCGCGCGCCCGGCTGCATCGAATCCCGGTCCTTGCCCAGGTAGGCGCGCCTGACCCGGACCAGCAGGCCCTCGTAGGTGAAGTTACTGGTGCCGTACTTGAGCTTGGTGGCCGGCTTGTGCAGCAGGTCCGCCCACTGCTGCTCGGTGAAGTCCTTCAGCTTGGCGTCGGGGTCGAACAGGCCGGAGCCGGCCACGACCTGCCAGGGCCAGCTGTCCACCGCGTAGCCGGGGGCCGTGATCGCGCCCTCGTTCAGCGACAGCTCCCTGTCGACGACCGCGTCCACGTCGATCTCGGTCGCCTTGCCCAGCCCCTCACACGCCGGGCACATGCCCTCGGCCATGTTGAAGCTGAAGGCGGAGGCGGAGCCGACGTGCGGCTCGGCGACGCGGCTGAAGACGATGCGCAGCATGGTGTGCGCGTCGGTGGCGGTGCCCACGGTGGAGCGGGCGTTGGCGCCCATGCGTTCCTGGTCGACGATGATCGCCGCGCTCAGGTTGTGCAGCGCGTCCACGTCCGGACGCGACAGGCTCGGCATGAACGCCTGGATGAACGCCGTGTAGGTCTCGTCGATCAGCCGCCGCGACTCCGCGGCGATCGTGTCGAAGACGAGCGAGGACTTGCCGGAACCGGACACCCCGGTGAAGACCGTGAGGCGCCGCTTGGGGACGTCCACGGAGACGCCCTTGAGGTTGTTCTCCCTCGCGCCGCGGACCTGGATGCTGTCGTGGCTGTCGGCGGCGGTGTGATCGCGCGTCTGGACGGTGCTGGCCTGGTGGCTGGAGAGCACGGAACCCTTCCATCGTCGGCTGACTGTTTATGGTGTAAAGGGATTGGCCGGGACAGCTTACCCCCAACCTGGACGCGCCGGGCACCTCTGCGGGCGGGCGAACAGGTCGTGAACTCGGGGCGACACCCTGCTCAGGGCCTGCCCGGCGCGGTTAGCGTGGCAGGCGCCACCAGTGAAGATCCGTCGGAGTCACATCGAGTTGCGCAGGAATCATCGGGAGCCCGGCGTGCGCGCCGTCCTAACGCGGGGAAGGCTCGTCGCGGTCGGGATCGACCCCTGGCTGACGCGCGAGCCGCCAGAGACCGTGGCCGCCCAGGTGGCCGAGGCGGTGGACGCCGCCTTCGCCGCGGAGTCGCCGGTCGACGCCGCCGTGCCGTTCGTCGAACCGCTCGCCCTGGCGCGGGAGCTGCGCGCCGTGCGCGCCGACCTCGACGCGCGGATGGCGCGCGTGACCGCCTCCATCGAGGTGAGCGCCGCCGCGCTGTGCGCCGGCGCCGAGGTGCCGCTGCTCGACTTCGGCGAGCTGTTCGACCGGCTGATCGCGATGCTGGAGACCATCGGCGGCGTGCCCGACGGCGACGTGCGCGGCACGTCCGAGGGGCCGGTGAGCGCCGTGTGCGCGCCAGGGCCGCGGCTGGTCGCGCTGAACGTGACGGCGCGGGCCATGTACGGCGGGCCGCGGCTGCTGGGCGAACGCGTGGTGGACGGGGTCAACACCGCCCTGGACGACCTGCGGCACGGCCTGTTGCTGCGGCGTGCCGAGGCGGGAGCCGGGACCGAGCAGATCATGGCAGGGGTGGAGGAGCTGCGGCGGGCCGGGGCCCTGCGGATGCGGGGGTACGTGCGGGACATGGCGGCGATGATGTCCCAGGTCAAGGCGGCCGGCGTGGTCGTTGGTGACGTGTCGGAGGCGGTGTGAGGTCGTGAGTCTGGAACTGCCCGCCGCGCTGGCGGCCGTCGAGGAGTTTCTCGGGTGGTCCTTTCCCGAGGGGGACGAGGACGCGCTCGTGCGGCTGGGCGACGGGTACGAGGACGGGCTGGTACGGCCCGGCGGCGGACGCGAGGCGCGGCCCGGGGGCGGGGACGGGGGCGAGGTGCGGCCCGGTGCGGGGGCGCTGGTCGAAGGACTCGGGTTGAAGGCGTCCGCCGGGCTGGTGCTCGCGCGTAAGGGCGTCACGCTGCTGCAGTACGGGCTGACCGCCGCCCTGCTGGCCGAGACGCTCGCGGCTGGCGGGGCGCTCGCTTCGGGCGAGGCGCCCGCGCCGGTGCTGCGGCGGGCCGGCCAGCGGGCCCTCGACGCCGTCACGGGCGGCGAGGGGGTTTCGGGCGGCGGCGGTGTTGTGGACGGCGACGCCGTTACGGATGGCGACGGTGTTGCGGGCGGCGACGCCGTCACGGATGGCGACGGTGTTGCGGGCGGCGACGGTACCGAGGCGTAGGCGGCGGCCCTCGCGAAGGGCGTGGCTCTGGCACGGCCGCTACGCGGAGATCGAGTTCACGGCCCGGTGATGCAGGCCGATCACCGGGATCTCGTGCAGGCTGCCCGAGTACAGGAACTGCGTCATGCCGATCAGCAGCCGTCGCACGTCCTCCTGAGGCCGTACGACGAGCCGCAGGAACTGGCTCGTCGTGCCGAGCTTGTTGCCGCACTCGCGCACGTACACCCCGTGCTCGGCCAGCAGGTGATCGCGCAGCGGCACCCCGTCATGGCCCGGCGGCAGCTTCACCAGCAGGAAGTTGCCCTGAGAGGCGAACACCGACAGCCCCGGCATCGTGCTGAGCTGCTGGAACATCGCCCTCCTGTCGTTGCCCAGCCGCCTGAGGCTCTCCTGGTACTCGGGCATGAACTGCCGCATCATGAACACCACGACCTCGGCGAACGAGTTCAGGTTCCACTTGGGCAGCGCGTCGCGCACCCGTCCGGCGAGGGCGGGGTTGGCGACCATGTAGCCGAAGCGGATGCCGTGCAGGCCGAAGTTCTTGCCGAGGCTGCGCAGCACGATCACGTTCGGCCGCACGGCGGCCTCCGTCGCGATCCCCGGGTACGGCTCGGCGTCCACGAAGTCGCCGAACGACTCGTCCACGATCACCAGGTCGAGATCGATGAGCTGGTCGAGCAGCCGCAGCACCTCGTGTTTGGGCAGGTAGCCGCCGTCGGGGTTGTTCGGATTGCAGATCACCGCCACCCGCGAGCCGCGCGTACGGATGAACGAGACGTAGTCGTTCACGTCGAGCGTGAAGTTGCGGCTCTCCTGCAGCGGATACATGTCCACCCGCTTGCCCGTCTCCAGCGGCTGGTCGGTCCAGCGGCCGAAGGTCGGGATCGGCACCGCGAGGCTCTCGCGGACCAGCAGATGGTCGATCCAGGTGATCAGCTCCGTGGAGCCGTTGCCCATCGCGACCGTCTTGGGGTGCAGCCCGAGCGTGGAGCAGAGCTCCTCGGTGATCGTGCCCGCGTCGCTCGGATAGAACTTGAGTATCGTCTCCAGATTTCTCCCGAGGTGCTCGAAGATCTCCGGTGTGGGGAAATACGGGTTGCAAGGGATGCAGAAGTCCACCGGGGCGCGCTCTCCCGACGAGCTGCGCAGGAGTGAGAAGTACGACGGGCTGTGCGCTTGCGCCCGCAAGAGACTGAGCTCCACGACACCTCCATGGACCACGTGTCCGATGTGTGTAGGTACGCGCGGGTGTCGTCAGTGGTTCATGAGGACGGGTCGGTTCTGCGGAGCGCGAGGATCGCGATGTCGTCGCGTGGCGCGGTGCCGGTGAAGACCCGCAGGTCGGCGTCGATCCTGGCGGCCAGGCCGCCGGACGGGGCGCGGGCGTAGGAACGCAGCCGCGCCTCCAGCGGGTAGAAGGCGCCGCTGGGGTCGCGCGCCTCGGTGACGCCGTCGGTGCACAGCAGCATCGTGGCGCCGGCCGGGAACGTGAACCGCGTCCCCTTCCTGGGTGACGACGACAGCGCCGCCAGGCCGAGGGGCACGGCGGGCTCGCCCAGGTCGGCCTGGATCGCGTCGCCGTCGTGGATGACGAACGGGGCGATGTGGCCGCAGTTGACGGCCTCGACCACCGAGCTCCTGCCGATGTCCAGCACGAGGGCGGTGACCAGCCGCTCGGGCTCGCCGGTCTGGGTGGCGAACGCGTTCTGCCTGACGACGGAGTTCTCCAGGGCGGCCACGACGCCGGTGAGCGTGTGCTCGCGGTAGGCAGCCTCCCTGAACGAGCCCAGCACCGCCAGCGCCGTGCCGATCGCGGGCAGGCCCTTGCCCTGGACATCCGCGATCAGCACCCGGGTGCCGTGGCGGGAGGCGGCCACCTCGTACATGTCGCCGCCGACCATCGCGTCCTCCTCGACCGGCTGGTAGAGGCCGTTCACCACCACGTCGGCGGTGCGCAGGGGCAGCGGGCGCACGATCAGCCGCTGCAGCGCCGCCGCGGCCGAGCGCAGCCGGGACACCTCCTCCTCGCGCCGCACCCGGTACCGGCAGCCGACCACGCTCAGCGCCCCGAACAGCACCATGAACCCGGTCGCCAGCAGGATGTCGTCGGTCTCCGCGCCGAGGTAGACGCCGGTGCCGATCTCCGCCAGGATGACCCACACCGAGACCAGGGCCGTCTGCCACACCTCGCCGAGCGCCGAGACGATCGCCGGCAGGAAGACCAGCAGCGGGAACAGTCGCACCGCCGTCCCCGTGGCCACGTCCAGCGCGACCACCACGACCGTGACCAGCAGGCACACCGCCACCAGCACCGGCGTGCTCAGCCGCGGCCCATCGCGGTGCCGCAGTCTCCCGTCGTCCGTCACCGCTCTCCCTTCACCTCATGTCACCTTCTATCAGTCCGTTTCTCCTCTCCGGCGCGCTGGCACGCGCCCTTGACCGCACCTTGCCCTGACGTGCGAATGGGAACGCCTTCGGGCGCATTAATATCCGGGCGAACGTCCCGCGGTGAATTGAATGGCGGGGAAATCGACGGGTGGCGCGGCGCATTGCGAAATGCGCTTTCTCAGAACGGTGTTGACGCTCTGTGCTGCAAGGATAGGCAGGGTGGCTACGGAAAGTAAACAGCGCCGCCCTTTATGGTGGGGTTTGCTGTTGTTGGTGGGTGGGGTGTCCGGGTTCTCATTAGCTTCTAATCTCGCTATCCATTGACACACGAAAATGATCTTGTAAATATCTGAGTTGAGACGCGGAACGACTAATTCATGTCTGGATAGGGAGCCGCCCATATGGACATCGAGCACGACTGGAACCTGCTGCCGGCCGTGGTCGTCCGGAGCGCCGGGTTTTCCTGGGAGCTCGTCATGTCCCTCGTCTACTCGCGGGCGGCGGAGAGTGCGGTGGTGGTCGCGGGGCTGGAGCGGCGGGCTCGCGAACTGCTGGCTGAGTCGCACGACCATGACACCGACGCCCGCCCGTCCGATGCTCGCTCGGCCGACGCCCGCCCGCCCGAAGCGCCCTCGCCCGAAGCTCGCTCGGTCGAAGTTCGCTCGGCTGACGGCCGTTCGGCTGACGCGCGCTTGTCCGGCGCGCCTCCTGGACGTGCGGGGAGCGGGGTCCGGGCGGGAGGCGGCGGGTGGACGGGGAGCGGGCGGTTGCCGCGTGGCCTGCGCAGCCGCCTGCGCGACCTGCGGCCCCTGCCGGACGGCACGCCCGCCCCGGCCGACTGGCTGGCGGAGTGGAACGAGGTGACCGGGCGGCTGGAGGAGGCCAGGCTCACGCTGTCCGGGCTGGCCACCGGGGACGCCGCGCTCGGCAGGGCCGCCGTGGCGGGGATCGTCGCCGACGAGCGCTTCCTCGACGCCCTCGTCTGCTCCTCACCCGCCCTCTACCGCGACCTGCGACGCGGCACCAAGAGCGGCAAGATCCGCCGCGAGCTGGCCGAACAGGTGCAGCGGCTGTCGGCGTCGTGCGAGACGGCGGGCTGCTACGGGCCCGTCAACTACGGAGTCGTCGCCCCGGGGGAACGCGGCGGCCACACGTGGGCGGGGGCCGCCGAGTACGCGCGGCGGGTGGCGTTCCCGGCCGCGCGGGTGGGCGAGGCGTTGCAGCAGCGCGTGCTCGCCGAGCCCGCCCTCGTCGCCGGGCTGGTGCCGCGCCGCAAGACGTGGACGGGCGAGGTGCTCGACGGGGCCGCCTTCGTGGGGCACTGCGACGGCGGGCGCACGCTCGCCGAGATCGCGGCCGAGACGGGGGCCGGGGTGGAGCGGGCTTCGGCGGCGATGACCGTGGCGGTGCGGCGCGGGCTGCTTACCCACGACCTGTGCCCGCCCGCCACCGTCTGCGACACACTCGGGTGGTTGCGCGAGCGACTGGTCGCCAAGGGGGTGCCGGTGGCGGCGGGCGACGAGGCCCACGAGGGCGCGACGCGTGACGGCGTGGCCCGCGACGGCGTGGCGCGCGGTGATCGGGCGCGTGAAGGCGCGGGGCGCGGTGAGGGCGTGCGTGAGGGTGTGGCGCGGGGGGAGGGGATGCGGGCCAGGGCCGCTTCGGGTGCCTGTGAGTGCGGGTGTGCCGAGGCCGAAAGCCGTACCCGGAAGGGGCGGAGCCCGGGGGAGGAGAGCGCGGGCGGACGGGAGGCGCGCGTACGCAGGATGCTGGCCTCGGGAGTACCGCGAAGACCGTTCGTGTCCCGCCCCGGCGTGCCGGCGCAGCGCGCCCGCGCGATCATCGGCACCCGCCCCGCCCAGGACGCCGACCTCCCGCTGGGCAGGCGCGTGGGCGAGATCAGCGAGCTGCTGGCCCAGTACCCCGGCGCGTCACCCGACGTGAAGCTGGCCGTGCAACGCCGGATCGAGGCGCTGGCGGGCGGCGGGCGTCGCGACGACCGGGCGATCGTGCACGAGGCCGCCGCCGGCACGCTGCGGGTCACCGTCGGCGACGCGCTGGCCGCCGACCTGCGGGGCCGCGTGCCCAGGGTGCTCGACCTGCTCGCCGAGGAGGCCGAGCTGACCAGGCAGCGCACCAACCGGCTGCTGGCCGGCAGGCTCGGGCCAGGCACGTACGAGCTGGCCGAGGTGCTACGCTCGACCGGCGACCTGGAGATCGAGCACGGCGACCGGCTGGACGAGCGCATCGCCGCCCTCGTCCGCGACTCGCCCGCCGGCACCACCGAGCTGAACCTCGCCGGTCTGCTCCCCGAACCGGCCCCGCCCGCCGCCCCGGTGCTCTGCTCGGCCGACGTCATGGTGGCCGCGTCCGCGCTGGAGGCGTACGAGGCGGGGGTGACCCCGCTGGTCCTCAGCAGGCTCCACGACGCGGTGCTGCTCACCCCGTGGGCGCTGCAGTTCCACGAGGAACGCGCCGCGTGCCTGGCCGAGCGGGACACCGGGATCAGGCGGGCGCTGTCCGGGTTCACCGTGCTGAACGTCATCTCGCGCCGCACCAACGGCGTGCCGCCGCTGGAGCTGCCCGGCCCTGTGCTGGAGCTCGGCGGGGTGGCGGCCGACCCGAGGCGGCGGCGGATCGGGCTGGACGAGCTGTACGTGCACAGCGACGGGCAGCGGGCCGTCCTGCACGCCAAGGGGATGGAGGAGCCGCTGCTGCTGCACAACGGCGAGCACGACACGGCGTTGCACACGGCGTTCGCGCTGCCCAGGGTGCGATTGCCGAGGCTTCGCGGGCTGTCCGGCGTGCCCCGGCTGACCTGGGACAACGTGGTCCTCTCGCGGCGGCTGTGGCGGCTGGGGGGCTCCTCGTTCGAGGCGCTGGGGCAGGCCGGGGGCGATCGTGAGCTGCTGGTGGCGATGGCGCGGCTGCGCGAGGCCCACGACCTGCCGGTGGCGTTCTTCGCGTCCACGGCGCGGGAGCGGCGCTCCTTCTACGTGGACACGCGCGCGCCCGCGCTGCTCGAAGGGCTGGCCCGGCTGGCCGCCTCCGCCGACGAGGTCACGGTGACCGAGGTGCTGCCGGGGCCGGGGGAGAGCTGGCTGCGGGAGGGGGAGCGGCGGTTCGCGGCCGAGTTGCGGTGCGTCTACCTGCGGCCTGCCGGGTCTCCTGCACAGGGCGGGGAGGGGGCGGTGGCCGGTGAGCGCGCCGGTGGTGGTGGCGGGGCGCAGGTGGTCGGTGAAGTGCGGGTGGGCTCGCGTGGTGGCTCGGTTCAGGGGACGAACCGGTCCGTACAAGGGGTGCGGCAGTTGTCCGGGCCGGTCCCGCAGGCTGTCAGAGGGCTGCAGCAGCCCGTGCAGCCGTCGCGAGGGGCCGCCGTCGCGCGGTGGATGGAGCGGCGCGGGACGGCCTTGGAAAGACAGCCGCAGCTCTCGAGCCCGCGCACCACGGATCGGCGGCCCCAGCCGGACGATCTGCGGTCCCGCGCGGACGACCTCCGGCCCCGGCCGGGTGATCTGCGGTCCCGGCCGGATGACCTGCGGCCTCGTGTGGACGACCTGCGCTCCCGTGCGGATGATCTGCGGTCCCGTGCGGATGATCTGCGGTCCCGGCCGGAGAACTTGCGGGGCCGTCCGGCGCACCCCTACCCCTGGCCCGGAGAGGGCGGTTGATGGAGCTTCTCGTCATTCCCCCGTTCACCGACTTCACCACCGAGATCGTCCCGCCGCCCGGAACCGAGGTGCTCGACCTGGGCACCCGCGTCGTCGAACGCCTCGCCGACCCCGCGCTCCTGCGCGCCGCCGCAGGACGCCCCGACGGGCCGCACCCCGCGCCGGCCGGACAGGCGGCGGACGTCATCGAGCGGGCCGGCTACGACGACGCGCACCTGCGAGCCGTCGGCACGGCGCTGCGCCTGGCGGGCGACCCCGCACTCCGGCTCAGCCTCGACGGGCTCGAACTGGCCGAGGGCAGCACGCAGAGCAGCCGCGACGTGCTCACCGCGGCCGCCAGGTGCGAGCTGTTCCGTCCTGAGGTCGACCAGGCGGTGGAGGCCGCCAAGGAGCGGCGCGTGCACGTCGTGGTGGACGGCGAGCGGCAGCTTCCCGCCGCGTTCGCGCTGGTGCGGGCGCTCGGGGCGGAGCGGGTGACGCTGTGCGGGCGGCTCGTGGCCGAGCAGGTCGCGGCGCTGCGGCGGGTCCCCGAGCTGGCCGGGGCCGAGTGGCTGAGCTGGTCGCCAGAACGGGTCATCCGCCCCAGCTGGTACGCCGGCGGCCCCCGCACCCACGTCCGCTGGCTGACCGGAGGCGACACGCCGCCCGCCGGCGGCCCGTGGGCGGGCAGGCTGGACGCGGTACGGGTGGCGCGCTTCCCCCTCGACACGCTGGCCCGCTGCCGAGGGCTGACCATCATCGTGACGCGCATCGACTTCCTGGCCGCCGTGACCGGGCTGAACGGCATGACCGTCAACCTCCGCCGCCTGCTGGCCGCGATCCCGAGGTCCGCGCCGGTGACGTGCGAGCTGGCGGTGGGCGCGCCCGGGATCGACGCGGGCGTCGTGGGGGAGTCGCTGGAGCTGCTGGCGGACGGGCCGGGCGGGGTTCGGCTCGGAGGGGTGCGGCCGTACCGGATGGGGATCCGTACGGTCTGGGCCGGGCACAGCGTGCGCTTCCCGCCGCGTGCGGGGGACGACCTGACGCGGTGGATCGAGTTCGACGCGCCCGAGACCATGCGGGCTTGGGAGGTGGCGAGCACGATCAGGACGTGGCGCGACCGGCTCCACGACCTCCCACCGGGACGGCTCGCCGCCTGCACGGTCGCCGGGGACACGGCCAGTGGCGCGGTGGGTGGTGGGGTGAGCGGCACGGCGGGTGGCGCGGTGAGTGGAGCGGCAGGCGGCGCAGTGGGCGGCGTGGCGGGTGGCGCGGTGAGTGGAGCGGCAGGCGGCGCGGTGGGTGGCGGGCGGCGTGTCGTGGCGGGGGGCGGGGCCGGGGTGTCGGGGGGACGCGGGTGAGTGGGAGCCTGGGGGATGGCGCGGACGCCGGGCGGGGAGATCTGGTCGTCGAGTTGTGCCCGTGGTTCCTGCTGCGCACCACCGGCCTGCCGGTGTCGCTGCTCGACGGGCTGGGCCATCCCGACCTGCGGCGGCTCACCGAACGGCTGCTCGCCGCCGAACGCCGCCTGACCGCCGAGCGGCGGGCCTTTGAACGCCTGGCCGCCCCCATGCGCGGCAGCGTCCTGCGGCTCGCTCCCGAACGGCGCGCCCAGGCCAGGCACTGCATCAGGAGCGTGCGCACCGGGATGCCGCTGTCCGGGGAGGAGCTGGGGCTGCTGGAGTCGCTCGGGCTGGGGGAGTGGGCGCGGCGGTGGCAGTCGGCGGTGGTCGTGGCGGGGGCGGCACGGGCGGCGGCCAGGAGCGCCTACGCCGCCGCACGGCTCGTGACCCGGCGTAAGGTCGCGGAAGCCTACGACGAGGAGTCCGTGCGGGAGGCCGCCTTTCTCGCCGATCCAGCCTTCTACCAGGCGATCGTGCGGCATCCGCTGGCCCGCAGGCCGGGGGACGGCACCGCCAGGCGCTCCCGGCTGCTCAGCGCGGCGGCCCATCGGCAACTGCGGCGGTTAACGGTGGGGGGTGGGGGCGGTGGGCCTGTCCTGTATGCGCGGTTCCAGCCGGGGGACGAGCGGGCGCTGCGGGTGGGGGAGCCGGGGACTGAGCGGGTGGTCGTCGAGGCGGGTGAGTGGCTGGCGCGGCACGTCGGGGACGCGGGGCGGGTGGAGGAGTTGCGGGTCCGGTACGCGGACGCGCCCTGGCCCCGGCGGGCGGAGCGCTTCGAGGACGCTCGGCTCGAAGCGCTGGACTCGGCCGGGAGGTGCGCCCTGATGGCGGACGGGCCTTCGGGGCGCGGGATGGTGGGGGAGGGTCCGCCGGGTGGCGGGACGGTGGGGGACGGGCCTGCGGGGGATAGGCATTCAAGGGGCGGGACTGCGGGGGGCGAGCATGCACGGGGCGGGCCTGCGGGGGACGGGCCTGCGAGGGGTGGGGTTGAGGGGCGGCCGCATCCGCATGGGTGGGGTGGGCGGGCGCGGGACGCTGAGGCGTGGGGGCCGCAGCGTCACGAGGTGTTTCGAGAGGCGCGGTCCAGCCCGTACAGCGAACGCGTCACGATAGGCGGCGGCGCGCTGGCCGGGCTGCGGGCGGCGCTGACGGCGGTGTTGCCGCTGTGGCACCTGGCCACGCTCCTCGCCGACGACCCCGCGCACCTGCACGCACTCACCACCACCCTGGAGAGGCTCGCGTCCGAGGCGCTGACCCGCTGTGACGAGCCGCACGTCATCAGGCTGACCAGCCAGGACGTGGCCCGCGCCACCGCCCACCTCTGGGATCGGACCCAGCCCCGCCCCACCCTCCCCGGCCCCGACCTGATGGCCGTCGGCCCCACGCTGGACGAGGCGACGTGGCTGCTGTGCGGCGTCCGTGCCGACTGCCGCCCCCTCCACGAGCCCATCCCCGCCCAGCTCCGCCCCGCCCAGCACCCGTTCCCTGACCCGCCCACCTCACCGGGCCCCGCCCTGCACCCGCCCACCTCACCGGGCCCCGCCCTGCACCCGCCCACCTCACCGGGCCCCGCCCTGCACCCGCCCACCTCACCGGGCCCCGCCCTGCACCCGCCCACCTCATCCGGCCCCGACAGGCACCCCGAGATCGACCTGGGCGCCCACACCCCCCGCATCCTCCTGGACGACCTGATCTACCAGCGGGCCCGCTGGCGCGTCCCCCTCCCGGCGGAGCGCGGCGCGGACGCGTTCGACCGCTGGCTGGCCATCCACCGCCTGCGCCGCGAACGTGCCCTGCCCCGCCACGTCTTCGTCCACCACCCCGCCACCCCCACCCCCTTCTACGTCGACTTCTGCGACCCGTTCGCCGTCGAGGACCTGGCCAGGCACGACCCGGCCGAGGTGCTGATCACCGAGATGCTGCCCGCCCCGGGACAGCTCTGGTGGCGGGTGGACGGCCGGGAGCAGTGCGCGGAGCTGCGGCTGGGCTGCGTCGTACGCTCCGCGCCCCGATAAATTCGGTTGCCGGGCGGCACCGGGGCCTGGTGTACTCCCGGACGAGAAGCGCGCCCACCACCGTGAGGAGGCCCGAGATGGCTGAAGTGTTCATGATCCCTCAGCTCAGTGACTCCTCCGACGCAAAGGGCATGACGCTTCTTGAGTCCGATCGATACCGGGACCTCTTCCGCATCGACCTCTGACAGAGATGTACTACGGCTGCTCCGTCCAGGACGGGGCGCCGGCGCGGCGCTGACCGCCGCGATCGCCGCCGCTACGGCGTTGCCGCTGGCCGCGCCGCAGGTGACCCGGCGGTTCGTGGACGACGCCATCGGCGGCGCGAGCATCCGGCACCTGACGCTGGTCGCCCTCGCCTACCTGGGCCTCGCGGTCGCGGGCCAGGCCGCCAGGATGGTGACGGCGTGGCTGGCCAGCAGGCTGGCCTGGGACGGCACGAACCGCCTGCGCGAACGCCTGACCGGCCACGCGCTCGGCCTCGACCTGGCCTTCCACGGCCGCCACACGCCCGGCGAGCTGATCGAGCGGGTGGACGGCGACGTCGTGGCGGTCGCCGACTTCGAGGTGGCGTTCCTGCTGGACGTGGTGGCCAGCGTGCTGCTGCTGGCCGGCGTGATCGTCGTGGTGTTCGCCGTCGACTGGCGCATCGGCGCGGTGCTGCTGGTGTACTGCCTGCTCATCGGGTACGGCATGGCGCGCGCCCAGCGGCTGGCCGTGCCGTCGGCGGCCCGTTCCCGCGCTGCGAGCGCCACGCTGTTCGGCACCCTGGAGGAGCGCCTGGCGGGCGCCGAGGACCTCAGGGCCAACGGCGCGGGCGAGCACACGGTGCGCCGCTTCCACCAGGTCGCCGCCGCCCTGTTCCAGGCCGAGCGGCGCGACGCCCGCATCGGCACCACGCTGCTCGCCGGCACGTCGGTGGCGTTCGCCGCGGGCACGGCCCTCATGCTGGGGCTGGCCGCCTGGACGGTGCAGGCGGGCACCCTCACGGTCGGCACCGCCGTGCTGCTCTTCCAGTACACGCTCATGGTGCGGGCGCCGTTCGAGCGGCTGATCGACCAGATCAGGCAGTACCAGGCGGCCCTGGCCGGCCTGGCCCGCATCGCGGCGCTGCTCGCGGAGCGGCCCGCGCTGACCCCCGGCACGCGCCCGCTGCCCGCCGCCGGGCCGCTCGGGCTGCGCGTCGAAGGGGTCGCGTTCGGCTACCCGGACGACGACGAGCAGGTGCTGTCCGGCATCGACGTCACGCTGGCGCCCGGCGAGACGCTGGGCCTGGTCGGGCGGACGGGCAGCGGCAAGACGACCCTGGCCAGGCTGGTGCTGCGGCTGCACGACCCCGTGGAGGGCGCCGTCCGGGTGGGCGGCGTGGACCTGCGCGAGGCCGACCCGCACTCGCTGCGCACCAGGATTGGCGTGGTCACGCAGGACGTGCAGCTCTTCGCGGCCAGCGTCCGCGACAACCTGACGCTGTTCAGGCCGTCGCCCGGCGACGAGCGGCTGATGGAGGTGCTGCACGGCGTCGGGCTCGGCGAGTGGGCGGCCGGGCTGCCCGACGGGCTCGATACCGAGCTGCGCGGCGTGTCGGCGGGGCAGGCGCAGCTCATCGCGTTCGCGCGGGCGTTCCTCGCCGACCCGGGGCTGGTCGTCCTCGACGAGGCGTCCAGCCGCCTGGACCCGGCCACCGAGCGCCGCATCGAGGACAGCGTCGGCCGCCTGCTCGACGGCAGGACAGGGGTGATCATCGCGCACCGCCTGTCGTCGCTGTCCCGGGTGGACAAGATCGCGGTGCTCGACCGCGGCAAGATCGTCGAGTACGGCCGCCGCGACGAGCTGGCCGCGGACCCTGACAGCAGGTTCGGGCGGCTGCTCGACCTGGCGGGGGTGAGCCGATGAGACCCGTGATGCTGGTGGCCACCCGGCTGGCCACGTTCGACCTGCGCAGGTACCTGATCGGGGCGCTGCTGTGGCTGCCCGTCCACGTGATCCCGCTGGCCGGCGGGCTCGTCCTGCAGCAGGTCTTCGACCGGATCAGCGGGCACCAGCCGGCCGCGCTGGAGGCCGTGCTGTGGCTGTGCGCGGCGTTCGTCGGGGTCGAGCTGGTCCGCGGGGTGGTGATCGTCGTCGCCTGGACGTACGGCGTGTACTGGTGGAACGCGGCGGCGACGCTGCTGCGCGCCAACGTGCTGCGCTCCGTGCTGACCGCGCGCGGCCCCGCCGCCGCGCGGCTGTCGCACTCCTCGGGCGAGGGCGTCGCCCGGCTCCGGGACGACGTGGCCGACGCCGTGGACTTCACCGACGAGAGCGTCAGCCTGGCCGGCACCACCCTGTTCGCGGCCGTCGCCCTGCCGATCATGGCCTCGATCGATCCGCTGATCACCCTGGTGCTGATCCTGCCGATGCTCGCGGTCGGGGTGCTGAACAGGTCGATGCACCGGGTCGTGGCCAGGCTGCACCGCCGGGCCAGGCGGCTCGGCGCGGCCGTGACGGCGTACGTGGGAGAGGTGTTCGGCGGCGTCCTCGCGCTCAAGACGGCGGGCGCCGAGCCCGCCGCCCTGGAACGGCTGCGCGAGCACAACCGGCGGCGGCGCGACGCGGCCGTCCGCGACCGCATGGCCACCGACCTGCTGGACGCCGCCACCACCACGACCGTCGAGCTGAGCACCGGCCTGGTGCTGCTGCTGGCCGCGCCCGCCATGCGCGGCGGCGACTTCACCGTGGGGGACCTGGCGCTGTTCACCAGCTACCTCGGCTGGCTCACCGCGCTGCCCCGCTCCATCGGCACCACCCTCTACCGGCTGCCCCAGGCGGCGGTCGCCACGGAGCGGCTCACCGCGCTGATGGCGCCGCACGAGGACGCCGACGCCCTGTCGCGGGGCGCCGACGTCTGGCTGCACCACGACCCGCCCCCCACCGCCCCGCCGCCACCGCACCCCGACCCGCCGTCCGCCGACTCGCCGCTCCCGCACACTGGCCTGCTGTCCGCCGCACTGCCGAGCCCGCACGCTGACTCGCCACCCCCCACGCCGCCGCCACTGCACGCCGGTCCGCTGCGGGTGCTCGAGGCGCGCGGGCTGAGCGTGCGGGGTGTGCTGCACGGCGTCGATCTGCGGCTCGAACACGGCTCGTTCACCGTGATCACCGGGGCCGTGGGGGCGGGCAAGACCACGCTGGTACGCGCCCTGCTCGGCCTCCTGCCGCTGGACGAGGGCACGATCGTGTGGAACGGCGCCCCGGTCGCCGACCCGGGCACGTTCCTCGTCCCCGGCCGTACGGCGTACGCGGGCCAGGTGCCCCGCCTGTTCTCGGCGTCCCTGCGGGAGAACCTGCTGCTCGGCAGGCCCGCGAGCGACGACGACGCCCGGCGGGCGCTGGAGCTGGCGGCGTTCGAGCAGGACCTGACCGGGATGCCCGACGGGCTCGGCACGGTCGTCGGGCCGCGCGGGGTGCGGCTGTCCGGCGGGCAGGTGCAGCGCGCCACCGCCGCCCGCGCCCTGATCCGCGAGCCGGACCTGCTGGTGGTGGACGACCTGTCGTCCGCGCTGGACGTCGAGACCGAGCGGCTCCTGTGGGAGCGGATCGCCGGGCGCGGCCCGGAGACCGTCCTGGTCGTCTCCCACCGGCAGGCCGCACTCGAACGCGCCGACCAGGTGATCGTTCTCGACCGTGGCCGCGTCGCCGGACGCGGGCGGCTGGACGAGCTGCTCGAAGGGTGCCCCGAGATGCGGCGGCTGTGGCACACGGAACTGATCACCGACGACCTGATCACGAAGGAGGAGCAGGCCGGAGCTTAGGGCACCATGGAAGGGTGACACCAAGCACCACGAAGGTGACGGAGCTGGCCGAGCTGGTCGCCGGGGGACGGGTGGCCGTGCTCAGCGGGGCAGGGCTGTCCACCGAGTCGGGCATCCCCGACTACCGGGGCCCGACAGGCCGGGCCAGGCGCGCCGAGCCGATGACGTACCAGCGCTTCGTCGGCAGCGCAGAGGCCCGGCAGCGGTACTGGGCGCGCAGCCACGTCGGCTGGCGGCAGATCGGCGCGGCCAGACCCAACGCCGGGCACCGCGCCGTCGCCGAGCTGGAGCGGCACGGGCTGCTGGCCGGCATCGTCACCCAGAACGTGGACGGCCTGCACCAGGCGGCCGGCGCCCAGCGCGTCATCGAGCTGCACGGCGGCCTCGACCGCGTCGTCTGCCTGTCGTGCAGGGAGCGCACCCCGCGCGCCGAGCTGGAGCGCCGACTGCGCGAGGCGAACCCGTCGTGGGAGGCGACCAGCGGCCAGATCAACCCCGACGGCGACGCCGTGCTCACCGACGAGCAGGTTTCCGGGTTCCGGGTGGTCGGGTGCGCGGGCTGCGGCGGGGTGCTCAAGCCGGACGTGGTGTTCTTCGGCGAGAACGTGCCCAGGCCGCGCGTGGACGAGTGCTTCGCCGTCGTGGGCGGGGCGCGGGCGCTGCTCGTGCTCGGGTCGTCGCTGGCGATCAAGTCGGGGCTGCGGTTCGTGACGAAGGCCGCCTCGCTCGGCCTCCCCATCGCCATCGTCAACCAGGGGCCGACCGGGGGAGACGCCGACGCCACGCTCACCCTGGACGCGCCACTCGGGCCCACGCTCGCCGACCTGGCCGCCCAGTTCACCACGGCCTGCTGAGGCGGCAGGACCGGCTGCGCAGGCGGCTTCACACGGCCGTTCGAGGCTACTTCGCGTGGCCGGTCTGAGGCTGTCTCGCACGGCCGGTCTGAGGCGGCGGGCGCACTCTCGTGCGCAGGGCAGAATGGAGCCCATGCCTCCTCGTGCCTGCCTGTGCGGCCTGCCCGCCCCCTACCAGGACTGCTGCGGCCGATTCCACCGCGGCGAGGCCGCCGCCGCCACCGCCGAGCAGCTCATGCGCTCCCGGTTCAGCGCGTTCGGCGTGGGCGACGAGGCGTACCTGCTGCGTACCTGGCACCCCGCCGCCCGCCCGCCGCGGCTCGACCTGGACAAGCGGGTGAAATGGGTGCGGCTGGAGGTGCTGGAGAGCACCGGGGGCAGCGTCGTGCACACCGAGGGCACCGTCCGCTTCCGCGCCCACTACGTGGAGCGCGGCAAGGCGGGCGAGATGGAGGAGAACAGCAGGTTCGTCCGCCTCGACGGCCGCTGGGTCTACGCCGGGACGAAGGACGGCTGAGCCGCCCCTCCTCACTCGACGCAGTGCGTCAGCGTCCGGACGGTCTTGGTGATCCGGTAGTCGTGGTCGATGGTGACGACGGCGTTCCCGGGGCCCCAGTCGATGTTCTCGCAGGTGTCCTCGGAGCTGACGGCGCCGAAGTCCCACGCCTCATGCACGATCTTGTTCCCTGAGACCTTCCACTTCGGCCCGGCATGCCATTTCAGGAGAAGGCTGTAATTGCCGCCGGCCACGAGATTGTCGGACACGGTCACCGCGCTGAGATTCTTGTCCACCAGGTTGATCGGGTCGGAATGCTCGGGCGCCTGCCGCTGGTCGATGGTGTTGTGGTCGAACACCAGCCCGCTGCAGACGATCTTCCCGGGGCAGTAGGCCTGGATGCCGTCGGAGTGGCTGGTCGGCGGGCCGCACAGCTTCACGTACGAGTCGCGGACGACGATGTTCCTGCCCGACATGCGGAACCCGTCGTCGAACCCGCGCACGCTGATGCGCTCCGCCTTGAAGTTCTTCTCGCCGACGGCCTGGTTGATGACGCAGCCGCTGGGCGGGCCCACCGTGGAGTCGGTGATGGTGAACGAGCCGCCCGTCTCCCAGTTGGTGATCAGGCCGTCGATCTGGCTGTTCCTGATGACGACGTCATTGGCGGTGATGATGAGGTCGCCGGTGATGTGCTGCCCGTCGATGACCTGGCCCTGTTTGGCGGCGGTGACGTTGCCCTTGACGGTCGTGAGTTTGGTGCCGGGAGGGACGCCGGTGCAGGACAGGTTGGGGTGACGCGGGAGGTCACAGTCGGCCCTGCCGGTGGGCGACGGCGTCGGGGTGATGGTCGGCGTCACGGACGGGGTCGGGGTGACGGTGGGTGTCACGGACGGAGTCGGCGTGACCGTCGGCGTGGCGGTGGGCGTGGGCGTGGGCGTGCGGGTCGGCGTGGGCGTCGGGCTCGTCGTCGGAGTGGGGGAGGGCGAGGTGGTCGCCGGTTGGAAGGTCACGTCGACCAGATAGTTGTGCCGTCCCGCACTCGCTCTCGTGGGAAAAGCACTGGAATCGTAGACGTACACCCCATTGCGCGACTGCGCGCGCAACGATTCGGTACGCGGAGAATTGCGCGTGAAGTAACCCGGTACGACGGCGTAACGCCCGTCCGCGCTGAAATACGACACCGTGTAGGTCCTGCCGGGCGAGAGCGCGACCGTCTTGGGCAGCCGCGCCTCCTGCCAGCCCTGGCTGCTCTCCACGGTGAACGATGCCTTGGCCAGGCGGTTCCCCCGGTCGTCCCAGAGGCTGGCGGTGTGGCCGTCCGAGCTCCTGGGGTGCTTGTAGAAACGCAGGGCCGACACGGACCCCGCCCGGGAGGTCGTGAAGCGCATGCCCAGCTCCACCGGGCGCCGGGCGTTCGACAGCCGCGGCGACAGCGAGCCGGAGGCGGCCCAGAAGCTCTCCTCCGCCGTGCCCGTGCCGGGCAGCGCCGCGGCCGGGTCGATGATCGCGAGCCCTCCCGCCAGCAGGCCCGCCACGAGCGCGGCCAGGCCCGTCCGCCGCAGGCGGAGCCTTACGCGCCGCGGCGCTTTCTGATCGACGTGCAGTGACCCGTTCACGAGCGAGCCTCCATGGGCAGGCAACACGCACCGGATTTCCCCCGACCGAGAATCGCGCCCATCGTGCCATGCGGCGTCAGACGCTCGCGGTGCTTATCGCTATTCATGAGGAAAATGGGCCGTAAACGGACGGCGCTAAAACCCCGATTATCTTTCGGCCGCAGTCACGGCTTGCGGGCGACCGCTCCCACGAAGGTGTGGTACGTAATGCCGGGCTCTGCCTGGTCACCGGAGCCGGGACGCCATTCCGGCAGCGGCACCAGACCGGGCTCCAGCAGGTCCAGCCCGTCGAAATAGGTCATGATCTCCTCGCGGGTGCGCCAGCGGCCCGTCCCGAGCGTCTCGTTGAAGATCTTCTCGGCCGCGAACGCCTGCTTCGACACCTCCGGATAGGCCAGGCCCGGGTTGTGGAAGTGGGAGACGGCCAGGTAGCTGCCCCGCGCCAGGCGGTCCACCATGCGGGCGGTGATGGCGGCCGGGTGCTCGTCGTCGGTCAGGTGGTGCAGGATGGCGAACATCAGCAGGCCCACCGGGCGGTCGAAGTCGATGAGCCGGCGCACCTCCGGGTCGTCGATGATGCCGTCCGGGTCGCGCAGGTCGGCCCCCACGACCGTGCTGTGCTCGTCCACGACGAGCAGGGCGCGGCCGTGCACCAGGACGATCGGGTCGTTGTCCACATAGACCACCCGGGTGCCGGGGGCGGCCGACTGGGCGATCTCGTGCACGTTGCCCTGCGTGGGCAGGCCCGAGCCGATGTCCAGGAACTGGCGGATTCCCGCCTCCGCGGCCAGGTGCCTGACCACCCGCTTCAGGAACTCGCGGTTGGCGCGGGCGGCCTCGGGGGCGTCCGGGGCGATCTCCAGGGCGCGCTGGGCCATTTGGCGGTCGGCTTCGTAGTTGTCCTTGCCGCCGAGCATGAAATCGTAGACGCGGGAGACGTTGGGCCTGGTCGTGTCGACCCCGTAGGGTGCCCGCTCCTGCCCGTTCTCGGCCACTCTGGGCTCCTTCGGGTGCGGAAACTCAGGCGATCGTACTACTGCCGGTATACGGAAATTTCCGAAAAGTCGCGCAATTGCCCCACCGCCCGCAACCCACCGCGGCCCGCCACCCGCCCGCCGCCCGGCTGAACGCCCCCGCCCGCCTGAGCGCCCGCCTCCGGCACACGCTAGCCGGTTGGTTGTCGGGCGCCGGGCGCCGAGCGATGGGTGCTGTGCCGAGGGCGAGGCGCTGGGTGCCGGATGCCGGGTGCCAGGTGACGGGTGACGGGTGACGGGTGACGGGTGACGGGTGACGGGTGCTGGGTGACGGATGCCGGGTGCTGGGGTGACGGGTGACGGGTGCGGGTCAGGCTGACTCGCGGATCACCAGCTCCGTAGGCAGTATCACCGGCTCCACGTGCCCCGCCCCGTCGATGAGCGCCAGCAGCAGCCGCAACGTCTCCTGCGCCATCTCGGCCAGCGGCTGGCGGATGGTGGTGAGCGGCGGATGGGTGGAGACGGCCACCGAGGAGTCGTCGAAGCCCCCCACCGCCACGTCGTCCGGCACCCGCCGCCCCGCCGCGCGCAGGGCCGCGAGGGCGCCGGCCGCCATGAGGTCGGAGGCGACGAAGACGGCGTCGAGGTCGGGGGCGCGTTCCAGCAGCTCCGTCATGGCCCGCTCGCCGCTGGCCTGCGTCCAGTCGCCGTGGGCGATGAGCCGTTGGGTGGCCTTGCGGCCGAGGACGTCGGCGAAGCCTTCGAGGCGCTGGATGCCGCCGGGCGTGTCCATCGGGCCGGTGATCATGGCGATGCGCCGGCGGCCGAGGCCGACGAAGTACTCGGTCATCTGGCGGGCGCCGAGCCGGTCGTCGGCGGCGGCGTACGGGATGACGGTCTCGCGCCCGATGACGGCGCCGCAGGAGACGGCGGGCGGGCCGCCGCCGAGCGCGTCGAGCAGCGGGTCGCCCGCGTGCGTGGAGACGAGCAGCACCCCGTCGGCGTGGCCGCCGCGCACGTAGCGCACCACCCGCTCCCTGTCGCCCTCGTCACCGGCCATCATCATGACGAGTGACAGGTCGCGCTCGGCGAGCATCCTGATGGCGACGCGGATGAGGGTGCTGTAGTTGGGGTCCTCGAACAGCTTCTCGTGCGGCTCCGACAGGACCATGACGACCGATCCCGTACGCTGCGTGACCAGGCTGCGGGCGGCGCGGTTGACGACGTACCCGGTCTCGGAGATGGCCCTCTCGATGGCCACGCGCGCCGCCGGGCTCACGTACTTGTCCCCGTTGAGCAGGCGGGAGACCGTGCCGCGGGAGACCCCCGCGGCGGCGGCGACGTCGTGGATCGTTGGGCGTTTCATTTGACCGCTCCCGAGGACAGATCGGTCTTCCAGTATCGCTGCATCGTGAGGAAGAGCGCGATCAAGGGCACGATCGACAGGAAGGCGCCGGTCAGGATCAGGTTGTAGAGGGCGGGCTGGTTCGCGCCCGCGGCCAGCAGGGTGTAGAGGCCGACCGTGAGCGGGAACTTGCCGTCGTCGCCGAGCATGATGAACGGCAGCAGGAAGTTGTTCCAGATCGCCACGAACTGGAACAGGAAGATCGTCACCATGCCCGGCACCATCAGCGGCATCGCCACCCGCGACATCAGCCCGAACTCGCCGGCGCCGTCGATGCGGCCCGCCTCCAGCAGGGAGTCCGGGATGGCCGCTGCGGCGTAGACGCGGGCCAGGTAGATGCTGTACGGGTGCAGGATCTGCGGCAGCAGCACGGCCCAGTAGCTGTCGGCCAGGCCGATCCTGGAGAAGAGCAGGTACTGCGGGATGGCCAGCACCACGGCGGGCACCAGGATGCCGCCGATGAGCAGGCTGAAGATGAGGTCCCGGCCGGGGAAGCGGTATTTCGCCAGCGTGTAGCCGGAGACCGCGGAGACGGCGGTGGACAGCAGCGCGCCGCCGCCCGCGTAGACGAGCGTGTTGCCCGCCCACAGCCAGAACACGCCGTCGCGGTAGGCGAACAGCTCGGTGACGTTGTCGAGGAAGCCGGTGCCGAAGGAGAGGGTGGCGGTGCTGAACAGCTCGCCCGGTGACTTGGTGGCCGCGATCAGCACCCAGCAGACCGGGAACAGGCAGTAGACGGCGCCGATCAGCAGGAGGGCGGTGGGGACGGCGCCGGTCGGGCGCCCGGCGCCCACCAGGCGGCGGTGGCGGCGGGAGGTGGTGGCGGTGGCCGTGGTCATCGGCCCTCCCATGAGGTGCGGGGCATGACCGTCAGCCCTCTCTGAAGGCGTGGTGGCGGACCACGCGCAGGAATCCGAACGACAGGACGAGTGAGATCGCGGCGATGACGATCGAGGTGGCGGCGGCCGAGTACAGGTCGCCGGTGACGAACGCGTCGCGGTAGACCTTCATCAGCGGGCTCCACGTGGAGCTGATGGTGTTGGTCAGCGGGCGCAGCGTGGTGGGCTCGGTGAAGACCTGGATCGTCGCGATGATGGAGAACACAGTGGTCAGCACGATCGCCGGAGCCAGGATCGGGATCTTGACCCGGACGGCGATCTGGAACTCCGAGGCGCCGTCGAGCCGCGCGGCCTCGTACAGGTCGCGGGGGATGGCCCGCAGCGTGGTGTAGAGCACGAGCATGTTGAAGCCGACCCCGCCCCACACCGCCACGTTCGCCATGGAGTACGTGACGGTGGTCGCCCCCAGGAAGTCGACGTCCAGGACGTCCCTGATCGGGCTGAGCGAGGGCAGGTAGAGGAAGCCCCACAGCAGGGTGGCCGCCACGCCCGGCACCGCGTACGGCAGGAAGATCGCGATCCGCGAGAAGCGGGCCAGCCGCACCCGCGCCGAGTCGAGCATCAGCGCGAACAGCAAGGCCAGCCCCAGCATGACGACGAGCACCAGCGCCCCGTACCCGAGCACGCGCGCCCAGCCGCTCCACAGCTCGGCGTCGGCCAGGGCGGCGGCGAAGTTGTCGAACCCGACGTAGACCTCCCGCCGCGCGCCCCTGCCCAGCCCCAGCCCCGACACCTTGGTACGGCGCATCGCCAGGTAGACGGTGTAGCCGATGGGCACCGCGAGGAACAGCGTGAACAGCACGATCGCGGGGCTCAGGAACAGGTACGGCCACACCCGCTGCGAGGGCTTCATGAGGCGATCGTGAAGCCGGACTTGCGCATGTCGGCGACCGTGGCGTCCTGCATGCCCTGCACGGCGCCGGTGAACGGGGTCTTGTTCTGCAGCGCCTTGTCGAAGCCGTCCTTGAAGGCGTTGTAGGTGACGCCGACGTTCGGCCCGAAGGTGAAGCCGCGGGCGCCGGCGGAGACGGCGGCGGCCTGCTGCCAGAAGTCGGGCTGGTTGGCGAAGTACTCGGGCGGCGCGCCGAGCGCCGACTGGGCCTTGGTGGCGGCCGGGTAGATGGCGGCCTCGCTGACCAGCAGGCCGGTGGCGGCCGGGTCGGTGTTGAGCCAGGTGGCGAACTGCGCGGCGGCGGCCTTGTTCGGCGTCTTGGCGGACACGGCGGTGGACGAGCCGCCCCAGAACCCGCTGTAGTTCTCTCCGGCGTTCCACTGCGGCAGCGGCGCGACGGCCCACTTGCCCTTGGCCTTGGGCGCGTTGCTGGACAGCACGCCGGGCGCCCACACCGCGGACGGCCAGGTCAGCAGCTTGCCGTCGTTGAGCGCCTTGTTCCACTCGGGGGTGAAGTACGGCATGTCGTCGATGGCGCCCTCCTTGACGAGGGCGTCCCAGTAGTCGGCGACCTTCTTGGTGGGCTCGTCGGCGATGTTCACCTTCCACGACTCGCCGCTGATCGCCCACCACTGCGCGCCGGCCTGCTGGGCGAGGCCTGTGAACGCTCCCGGGTCCTTGCTGGAGAACGTGCCGAGGTAGGCCTTCGGGTCCTTCTTCCTGAGGGCGCGGGCCGCCTCGCCGTACTCCTGCCAGGTCTTGGGGACAGCGAGGCCGTGCTTGTCGAACAGGTCCTGGCGGTAGAAGAGCATCATCGGGCCGCTGTCCTGCGGGATGCCGTAGACGGCCTCGGTGCCCAGCGTCACCAGGCCCCACAGGCCCTCGGAGAACTCGCCCTTGATCGAGGCCGTCTCGGCCTTGAGGTCGGCGACCGCGTCGGCGGCGATGAACGAGGGCAGGTGCTGGTACTCGGCCTGGACCAGGTCCGGAGGGTTGCCGGCCTTGGCCGCGGTGAGGAACTTGGCGGCGGCGTCGTCGCCGCCGGCCTGCTTGCTGACCGTCACCTGGATGTCGGGGTGCGCCTTGTTCCAGACCTCGACGATCTTGTCCATGTTGGGGGCCCAGGTCCAGTAGGTGAGCTTGACCGGGCCCTGCGGGGAGGCGGCTGGGCTCTGCGCCGCCTCGGGGCTCTGGGCTGGCTCGCTGGAGCCGCAGCTCGCGAGGGTGGCCGTGAGTGCGAAGGCCAGGGCTGCTCCAAGGCGGTTGGCGCGCATTGCGTACCTCCAGAGGGTTCTGTGAACGTGCACAGAGTGAAGCAGTGCCGAAACGGCCGTCAAGGGGTCGTTACGTTCTCGTTAAAGTCCTGCAAGAAGATGAAATTTGGGGATAACTGTTCCCCTCGGGCCGCTGTGCGGCTTACTGTGCACGTTCACAGAAGCTTTCAAGGGGGATGGATGTATCCGGAGCGTCCTGCCGGGATCGCCTATGGCGGCGACTACAACCCGGAGCAGTGGCCGCGCGAGGTCCTGGAAGAGGACGTGGCCCTCATGCGCGAGGCCGGGGTGAACCTGGTCAGCCTGGGCCTGTTCTCGTGGGCGCTGATGGAGCCGGCGGAGGGGCGTTTCACGTTCGGCTGGCTAGACGAGATCATCGACCGGCTGCACGCCGGCGGCGTCGCGGTGGACCTGGCCACGCCGACCGCCGCGCCGCCCGCCTGGTTCGTGGCCCGTCATCCCGACGTGCTGCCGGTGACCAGGGAGGGCGTGCGGATCGGGTTCGGCGGCAGGCAGAGCGCCTGCTCCAGCGCCCCGGCCTTCCGCGAGGCGACCGCGCGGCTGGTGCGGGCGCTGGGCGAGCACTACAGGGGCCATCCCGCCGTGGTCATGTGGCACGTGCACAACGAGTACGGCGCGCCGCTCGGCGAGTGCTACTGCGAGCACAGCGTGGCGGCCTGGCGCACCTGGCTCCGCCAGACATATCGCGACATTTCCGCTCTTAACGACGCCTGGGGCGCCACGTTCTGGGGCCAGACCTACACCGACTGGTCCGAGATCGACGCCCCCCGCGCCAACCACACCGCCGTCAACCCCGCCCAGCGCCTCGACTACGCCCGCTTCAGCGACGGCCAGCACCGCGAGCACTACGCGCTGCAACGCGACATCCTGCGCGAGCTGACCCCCGGCATCCCGGTCACCACCAACTTCGCGGGCACCGTCAACTGCAAGTCCACCGACCTGTGGCAGTGGGCCCGCGAGCTGGACGTGATCGCCAACGACCACTACCTCCAGGCCGAGCGGCCCGACAACCACATCGACCTGGCCATGTCCGCCGATCTGGCGCGGTCGGTGGCGGGCGGCGCGCCGTGGATGCTGATGGAACACTCGGCGGGCGCCGTCAACTGGCAGCCGCGCAACCTGGCCAAACGCCCCGGCGAGATGCGCCGCAACAGCCTCGCGCACGTCGCCAGAGGCTCGGACAGCGTGCTGTTCTTCCAGTTCAGGGCCTCGCGGTTCGGCGCGGAGAAGTTCCACTCCGGGATGGTGCCGCACGCCGGGACCGGCTCCGAGCAGTGGCGCGAGGTGGTGCGGCTCGGCGCCGACCTGCGCAAGCTCGCCGGCCTGCGGGGCAGCCGGGTGCGGGCGGAGGTGGCGATCGCCTGGGACTGGGAGTCGTACTGGGCGCTGGAGCTGGACTGGCGGCCGTCGGTGGACCTGACGTTCAGGGAGCGGGTGGACGCCTTCTACGAGGCGCTGTGGCGGGAGCACGTCACGGTGGACTTCGTCCACCCTTCCGCTGATATTTCGGGGTATCGGGTGGTGGTGGCGCCCAGCTCGTACCTGCTGACCGAGGCGTCCGCCAAGAACCTGCACCGGTACGTCGAAGCGGGCGGCCACCTGCTCGTGTCGTACTTCTCCGGCATCGTGGACGAGCACGACACCATCCACCCGGGCGCCCACCCCGGCGCGCTGCGCGAGCTGCTCGGCCTGTCGATCGAGGAGTTCCACCCGCTGCGCGAGCACGAGACGGTGACGCTGACCGGGGGAGAGGTGGCGCGCGTCTGGTCGGAGCGGGTCCGCCCGGCGGCGGCCGTCACGGTCAGGGAGTTCGCCGGGGGCCCCGACGCGGGGCATCCCGCCGTCACCCGCCACGACCTCGGCGCGGGCGCCGCCTGGTACCTGGCCACCGCCCCCGTCACCGGCCTGCGCGAGCTGCTCGTGCAGGTGCTCGACCACGCGGGCGTGTCCCGTCCGCACGGCCTGCCCGACACACTCGAACGGGTGCGCAGAGGCGGCCACGTCTTCCTGATCAACCACGGCGACCAGCCGGTGACGGTCGAGGGGGTGAGCGGCGTGAGCGTGTTCGACGGCGTGCGGCACGACGGGCCGGTCACCGTCCCGGCCGGAGCGGTCGTGGTCGTCGCGGAAACCCCCCAACCCTAGGGAGACCGATGAAACGCATCATCCTCACCACGCTGCTGTTACTCACGGCCCTCGCCGCGCCCGCGCACGCCCAGGCCGGGCCCGGCCGCCTCCAGATCAGGGGCGCGGACGTCTCCAGCCTCGCCAAGTCCGAGGCGCTCGGCGGCGTCTACCGCGACGCGGCCGGGCGCAGGGGCGACGCGCTGCGCATCCTGTCCCAGGCCGGGCTCAACTACATCAGGCTCAAGGTCTGGGTGAACCCCGCCGACGGCTACAACACCAAGGCGCGGGTGCTCCCGGTGGCCAGGCGGGTCAAGGCGCTCGGCATGGGCCTGCTCATCGACTTCCACTACTCCGACACCTGGGCCGACCCGGGCAAGCAGTTCAAGCCCGCCGCGTGGGAGGCGCTGCCGTTCGCGCAGCTCAGGCAGGCCGTGTACGACCACACCTACGACGTGCTCGACGCGCTGCGCGACCAGGGCACCACGGCCGACATGGTGCAGGTCGGCAACGAGATCAACGGCGGCCTGCTCTGGCCGGACGGCTCCAACTCCAACTGGCCGAACACGGCGGCGCTGCTGAACGCCGGGTACGACGCGGTCAAGGCGGTCTCCGGCTCGACCCGGGTCGTGCTGCACCTGGCCAACGGCGGCGACAACGGCCTGTACCGGTGGTGGTTCGACAACGCCAACGCTAACGGGATCCGCTACGACGTGATCGGCCTGTCGTACTACTCCTACTGGCACGGCACGCTGGCGGCCTTCCAGTCCAATCTCAACGACGTCGCCGCCAGGTACGGCAAGCCCGTGGTCGTGGTGGAGACCGCGCACCCGTTCACCACGGCCGACGACGACGGCTGGCCGAACATCATCACCGCCGCCGAGCCGTACCCCGGCTACCCCGCCACGCCGCAGGGGCAGTCGGCGATGCTCGCCAAGGTGGGCGAGATCGTCCGCGCGGTGCCGAACGGGCGCGGCCTCGGCCTGTTCACCTGGGAGGCGACCTGGACGGGCGTGAAGGGCAACGGCTGGGACCCGGCCGACCCGTCGTCGGGCAACGGCTGGGAGAACCAGGCCCTGTTCGACTACGGCGACAGGGCGCTTCCCGCGATGGCGGTGCTCGGCCGCCTCTGACCTGGTGTTCCCGGCGTGTCCCCGGCCCATACGGTAGGGGTATGCGCCTGACCGCCTTCACCGACATCGCACTGCGCATCGTGATGCGCCTGGCCGTGGCGCGGCCGGATGACCTGCTCACCACCCGCGCCGCGGCCGGGATGCTCGCCGTCCCCTACACCCACGCGGCCAAGGCCGTCGCCCGGCTGAGCGAGCTGGGCGTGGTGGAGGCCAGGCGCGGGCGGGGCGGCGGGCTGCAGCTCACCGCGGCCGGGCGGGCCGCGAGCGTGGGGGCGCTGGTGCGGGAGCTGGAGGGTGCGGGTGACGTGGTGGGCTGTGAGGACGACGTGCCCTGCCCGCTGCGGGCGGCCTGCCGGTTGCGGGGCGCGCTGCGGCAGGCGCAGGAGGCGTTCTTCGCCTCGCTCGACGGGGTCACGGTCGCGTCGCTGGTGGACGCGCCGACGGGGCCCGTCCTGCTGTCGTTGACACCCCCCGGAGACAGGGCCGGCACCCCGGGAATTTAATATGAATCTCAGATGCTTATTTAAATGCCCTGTCTGGAGGTTCCCCATGCTGTCCCCCAAGGCCGCGGAGCTCGTCCGCGCCACCCTTCCCGCCGTCGGAGCCGAGCTGGAGACGATCACGGCGCGGTTCTACGACACCATGTTCGCCGACCACCCCGAGCTGCTCGACGGGCTGTTCAACCGCGGCAACCAGCGCAGCGGCGAGCAGCGCAAGGCGCTGGCGGGCGCTGTCGCGGCCTTCGCGGGCGCGCTGCTGAACAGCCCGGGCGAGCGCCCCGACGCGCTGCTGGCGCGCATCGCGCACAAGCACGCCGCGGTGGGCGTGACCGACGACCAGTACGTCATCGTGCACAAGTACCTGTTCGGCGCCATCGCCGAGGTGCTCGGCGAGGCCGTCACGCCCGACGTCGCGGCGGCCTGGGACGAGGTCTACTGGCTGATGGCCGGCGCGCTGATCGCCATGGAGGCCCGCATCTACGCCGAGGCGGGCGCGCGCGACGGCGCGACCTGGCGGCCCTGGCAGGTGGTCGAGCGGCGCGAGGAGACCGCGGACGCGATGTCGCTGGTGCTGCGCCCCGTCGGCGACGACCCCGTGCCGCCGGCCCGCCCCGGCCAGTACGTCAGCGTCCGCGTGACCATGCCCGACGGCGTGCGCCAGCTCCGCCAGTACTCGGTGTCCGGCCACGGCGCGGACGGGCACCGCAGCATCACGGTCAAGCGGGTGCGCGCCGGCGAGCGGCCGGAGGGCGAGGTGTCCACGCTGCTGCACGCCACGGTGCGCGAGGGCGACGAGCTGACCCTGTCGGCGCCGTTCGGCGACGTCGCGCTGGAGGACGGCGACGCGCCGCTCGTCCTGGTCTCGGCGGGCATCGGCTGCACCCCGATCGCCGCGATGCTGCGCCACCTGGCCGACACCGGCTCCGGGCGCAGGGTGCTGGTGCTGCACGCCGACCGTGCCAGGGCCGACCACGCGCTGCGCGAGCAGATGGAGCGCCTCACCGACGCCCTGCCCGGCGGGGAGCGCCTCTTCTGGTACGAGAGCGGCGAGGGCGACCGCGCCGGGCTCATGGACCTGGCGGGGGTCGAGATCCCCGAGGGCGCGATCGTCTACATGTGCGGGCCTGTCGCGTTCATGCGGGCCGCGCGCGCCGGGCTGATCGGGGCCGGGGTCGCGCCGCGCGACATCCACTACGAGGTGTTCGGCCCTGACCTGTGGCTCGCCGCCGCCTGAGGGCATGATGGCCGCATGACGATCTCAGCGGACGAGCTGCTCACCACGACGCGCAGCGTACGCAAGCGACTCGACCTCACCCGTCCCGTCCCCATGGAGCTGATCAGGGAGTGCCTGGAGATCGCCCTCCAGGCGCCCAGCGGCGGCAACGCCCAGACCTGGCACTGGATCGTGGTCACCGACCCCGGCAAGCGCAAGGCGATCGGCGACTACTACGCGCGCTCGTGGAACACCTACTACGGCTCGGGCGGCTCCGCCAGGCAGCTCTTCAAGGACGACCCGGAGCGCGCGGCCACCCAGCAGCGGGTCTCCGACAGCGCCGCGTACCTGGCCGAGCACCTCGGCGACGTGCCGGTGCACGTCATCGGCTGCATGGCCGTGCCGGGGCTGCCCGAGGGCAACCAGGCCGGGATGTGGGGGTCGCTGCTGCCGGCCGCGTGGAGCTTCATGCTGGCCGCCCGCGCGCGAGGGCTCGGCTCGGCGTGGACGTCGCTGCACCTGGCCTACGAGAGCGAGGTGGCCGAGCTGCTCGGGCTGCCCGCGAACGTCAGGCAGGGCGTGCTGCTGCCCACCGCGTACTACACCGGTGAGACCTTCAAGCCGGCCAAGCGGCAGCCGCTGGACGAGGTGCTGCACATCGACGGCTGGTAAGCCCCGCACGGCGGGAGCACAGTGGAGGTCACGACCGACGTGAGGGAGGGCCCCCGTGATCTCCTTGCCGCTGCTGCCGACGTCGCTGGTCGGGAGCTACGCCCAGCCGGACTGGCTGATCGACCGGGCCGGGCTGGCCGGGCGGTTCCCGCCGCGCGTGCGGGCCAGGGAGCTGTGGCGGATCCCGCCGGAGCTGCTCGGCCAGGCCCAGGACGACGCCACCGAGCTGGCGATCAGGGCGCAGGAGCGGGCCGGGCTGGACATCGTCACCGACGGGGAGATCCGCCGCGAGAGCTACTCCAACCACTTCGCGACCGCCCTGGAGGGCCTCGACCTGGACGACCCGGGCACCGCCCTGGACCGCAGCGGCCATCCGAACCCGGTGCCGCGCATCGTCGGCCCCATCCGGCGGGCCCGGCCTGTCGAGGTGGACGACCTGCTGTTCCTGCGCGCGCACACCGGCCGCGTGGTGAAGATGACGGTGCCGGGGCCGTTCACGATGAGCCAGCAGGCGCAGAACGACTTCTACCCCGACGCCGAGGCCGCCGCCATGGACTACGCGGCAGCCGTCAACGTCGAGATCCGCGACCTGTTCGCCGCCGGGGCCGACATCGTGCAGCTCGACGAGCCGTACATGCAGGCCAGGCCGGACGCGGCGCGCGCGTACGGGCTGGCCGCGCTGAACGCCGCGCTCGACGGGATCACCGGCATGACGGCGGTGCACATCTGCTTCGGGTACGCGGCGATCATCCACGAGCGGCCGGAGGCGTACTCGTTCCTGCCGGAGCTGGCCGGATGCCCGGTGCGGCAGGTGTCGATCGAGACCGCGCAGTCGGGGCTGGACCTCGGGGTGCTGTCCGACCTGAAGGACAAGACGGTGGTGCTCGGCGTGATCGACCTGTCCACGCCCGAGGTGGAGCCCGTGGAGGTGGTGGCGGGGCGGGTGCGCGGGGCGTTCGAGCGGGTGCCGCCCGAGCGGATCGTCATCGCCACGGACTGCGGGATGAAGTACCTGCCCAGGCGTTCGGCGGAGGGCAAGATGCGGGCGATGGCGGGCGCCGCGCGCCTGCTGCGGGAGGAACTGCGCGGATAATCTTAAATCCTCCTGAAATCCCCGCCCGGACCTGGTGCTCCACTTTAGGATCATCGCGCTGACCCCCTGACCCAGCGAGGAGCCCGAAGTGGCAGGAAACGAGCAGGAAAGCGCGCCCGGCGGGATAGACACCAGCAAGCCGAGCGTCGCCCGCGTCTACGACTTCATGCTCGGCGGCAAGGACAACTACGAGGTCGACCGGCACGTGGCGCAGGCGGCGCTGCGGATCGCGCCCGACGCGCCCGAGGCCGCCCTGGCCAACCGCGAGTTCCTCCGCCGCACGGTGCGCTACCTGGCCGCTGACGCGGGCATCCGCCAGTTCCTGGACATCGGCTCCGGCCTGCCCACGCAGGGCAACGTGCACGAGGTCGCCCAGTCCGTCACGCCGGGCGCGCACGTCGTCTACGTCGACCACGACCCCATCGTGCTCGCCCACGGCCGCGCCCTGCTGGCCGTGGACGAGACCACCACGATCGTCGACGCCGACGCCCGCGAGCCCGAGAAGATCCTCGACGACCCGCGCACCCGCGCGCTCATCGACTTCACCGAGCCGGTCGGGCTGCTGCTGTTCGGCCTCCTGCACCACCTCAAGGACGAGGAGGACCCGGCCGGCATCGCCGCCAGGCTCATCCGGCCGCTGGCCGCCGGCAGCCACGTGGTGATCTCGCACTTCCACAACCCGATGCAGGCCCACCCCGAGGTCTCGGAGCAGGCCTTCACGGCGGAGAAGCTCTTCAACGAGCACCTCGGCACCGGCCGGTGGCGCAGGCGCGAGGAGATCCTGGCCTACTTCGACGGGCTGGAGCTGGTGGAGCCCGGCCTGGTGCCGCTCCCGGAATGGCGTCCGGAGACGGGGGACCACCAGGCCGCGCCCGGCATCACGTACCACACCTTCGTCGGCGGCGTGGCACGCAAGCCGTAGCGGAAGCGGGTCAGGCCACCGGCAGCTTGCCGGTGGCGACCACGTCGCGGTACCAGTGGGCGCTGTCCTTCCAGGTGCGCGCCATCGTCTCGCGGTCCACGCGGACGATGCCGAACCGCTTGGCGTAGCCGTGCGCCCACTCGAAGTTGTCCATCAGCGACCACACGAAGTAGCCGCGCACGTCCGCGCCACCCGCGATCGCCTCGCTGACCGCCGTCAGGTGGCGGTGCAGGTAGTCGACGCGGTCGGCGTCGTGCACCACCCCGTCGGCGGAGACCGGGTCGGGGAACGCGGCGCCGTTCTCCGTGATCATCGTCGGCAGGTCGGGGTAGTCGCGGTGCAGGCGCAGCAGCAGCTCGGTCAGGCCGGTCTCGTCGATGTTCCAGCCCATCTCGGTGTACGGGCCGGGCTGCTTGACGAACTCGATGTCCTCGCAGGCGATCCAGGGCGAGGCGGCCCCGTCCTGGTGCCCGTCGGCGGTCTCCCTGGCGCCGCCGCCGTCCCACTGCCGCACCAGCGTCGGGTTGTAGTAGTTGACGCCGAGCACGTCCAGCGGCTGGCAGGCGGCGGCCTCGTCGCCGTCGCGGACGAACGACCAGTCGGTCACCTTCGCCGTGTCGGCGATCAGGTCGCGCGGGTAGGCGCCCTCCAGCATCGGGCCGAGGAAGGCCCGGTTGGCCAGCGCGTCCGCGCGCCGCACCGCGTCGGCGTCACGCTCGGACACGCCGCGCACGTGGTGCAGGTTGAGCGTGACCGACATCTGCGCGCCCCTGGCGGCGGTCGAGCGCAGCGCCTGCACGGCCAGGCCGTGGCCCAGGTTCAGGTGGTGCAGGGCGGCCAGCGCGGCGGCGGCGTCGGTGCGCGCCGGGGCGTGCACGCCGGAGGCGTAGCCCAGGTAGGCCGAGCACCACGGCTCGTTCAGCGTGATCCAGGTGCGGACCCGGTCGCCCAGCTCCTCGCCCATGAGGCGGGCGTACTCGGCGAAGCGCAGCGCCGTCTCGCGCTCCGGCCAGCCGCCCGCGTCCTCCAGCTCCTGCGGCAGGTCCCAGTGGTAGAGCGTGGCCACCGGGGCGATGTCCCTGGCCAGCAGCCCGTCCACGAGCCGGTTGTAGAAGTCCACGCCGGGCCGGTTGAGCGCGCCGCTGCCGCCCGGCTGCACGCGCGGCCAGGAGATGGAGAAGCGGTAGGCGCCGACGCCCAGCCCGGCCAGGAGGTCGAGGTCCTCCTCCAGGCGGTGGTAGTGGTCGCAGGCCTCGTCCCCGGTGTCGCCGTTGGCGACCAGGCCGGGCGTGTGGGAGAAGGTGTCCCAGATGGACGGGCCGCGGCCGTCCTCGTTCCAGGCCCCCTCGACCTGGTAGGCGGCTGTGGCTGTGCCCCACAGGAAGTTCTCGGGGAAGGCAGGCATGTCACTCCTTGACGCTGAGCGTGATCTCGATGTGGTCGGTGTCGGGGGACGCGGCGGCGTGCGCCGACGCGTGCCGGAGGCTCCAGGGGGCCGGTGCGCCGCCGGCCCGGCGGGCGCTCAGCCGGTCGCCCCGGCGGGACACCTCGAAGACGGCCGCGGGGCCGCCGTCGAGCGCGGGGACGGTGACGGCGCGGGTGGCGCCGTCGGCGAGGTGGTAGGCGTCAAGGGTGACGCCGTCGGCGTAGTCGTAGTCGGGCCGGTCGTCGCGGGCGCCGGTCGCGAGCACCGCGCCCGGCCGCACCAGCAGCGGCAGGCTGTCGAACCCGTGCCGCTCGGTACGCCAGCCGGGCCCGCTGACGGTCCCGCCGCCGAGCAGCCGGGTCCACACCCCCTCGGGCACGTAGTACGAGATCTCCCCGTCCGCCGACAGCACGGGCGCCACCAGCAGGTCGGGGCCCAGCATGTACTGGGCGTCCAGGTGCTCGCAGGCCCGGTCACCGGGGAACTCCAGGTGCATGGCCCGCATCATCGGCAGCCCCTCGGCCGCGGCCTGCACGGCGGCCCCGTACAGGTACGGCATCAGCCGCGCCTTGAGCTTGGTGAAGGCCCGCAGCACGTCCACGGACTCCTCGTCGAACAGCCACGGCACCCGGTAGGAGCCGCTGCCGTGCAGGCGGCTGTGCGACGACAGCAGCCCGAACGCCACCCACCGCTTGAACACGGCCGGATCGGGCCGCCCCTCGAAGCCGCCGATGTCGTGGCTCCAGAACCCGAACCCGCCCAGGCCGAGCGACAGCCCGCCGCGCAGCGACTCGGCCATCGCCTCGAACGTCGACTCGCAGTCGCCGCCCCAGTGCACCGGCAGCCGCTGCCCGCCGACCGTGGCCGACCGGGCGAACAGCACCACCTCGCCAGGCCCGCGCCGCTCGGCCAGCACGTCGTGCACGGTCTGGTTGTACAGAAGGCTGTAGTAGTTGTGCATCCGCCCGGGGTCGGAGCCGTCGGCGTAGACCACGTCGGTGGGGACGCGCTCGCCGAAATCGGTCTTGAACGCGTCCACCCCCATGTCGAGCAGCTCGCGCAGCTTGCCCGCGTACCACTCGCGGGCGGCGGGCGAGGTGAAGTCCACCAGCGCGCGCCCGGCCTGCCAGTGATCGTCCTGCCAGACCGTCCCGTCGGGCCTGCGCAGCAGATGCCCGGCCGCCGCGCCCTCCTCGAACAGCTCCGACGCCTGCCCGATGTACGGGTTGATCCACAGGCACACCCGCAGGCCGCGCTCCTTCAACCGGCGCAGCATGCCCTCGGGGTCGGGGAACACCTCCGGGTCCCACGCGAAGTCGCACCACCGGAACCGCCGCATCCAGAAGCAGTCGAAGTGGAAGACGCTCAGCGGCAGGTCCCGCCCGGCCATCCCGTCCACGAACGACGTCACCGTCGCCTCGTCGTAGTCCGTGGTGAACGAGGTGGACAGCCACAGCCCGAACGACCAGGCGGGCGGCAGCGCCGGGCGGCCGGTCAGCGCCGTGTAGCGGCGCAGGATGTCGGCGGGCGACGGGCCGTGGATGATCAGGTACTCCAGGTCGTGCCCCTCGGCGCTGAACTGCACCCGCGACACCGTCTCCGAGCCGACCTCGAACGACACCCTGCCCGGATGGTTGACGAACACCCCGTAACCCCGGTTCGTCAGGTAGAAGGGCACGTTCTTGTAGGCGATCTCGCTGCTGGTGCCGCCGTCCTCGTTCCAGACGTCCACGGACTGGCCGTTGCGGACGAGGGGGCCGAAGCGCTCGCCGAGGCCGTACACCAACTCGCCCACGCTCAGGCGGAGCTGCTCGACCATGAAGTGCCGGTCGCCGGGGTCGCGCATGACGCCCAGGCTCTTGCCCGCGCTGCGGGTCAGCTCCCGGCCGCCCGCGCTGAACGTCATCTCCCACGGCGCGTCCCTGCGCACCCGGACGGTGAGGTCGCCGCTGGTCAGGGCGGCCTCCTCGGCGTCCACGGCGATCTTCACCTCCGGCCGGTCGTCGCGCACGGCGAAGGCGGGGGAGGCCGGCACGGACCCGGCGAAGTGCACCGTGCGGACGCGGATCACGTCCGGCATCGGCGAGGACAGGTCCACCCGCAGGACCGGCCCGTCGATGGTGTCGCCGCGGCGGCTGATCTCCCGCGTCGGCGCGAGGACGCGTAGCGAGCCGTCCCGCGCGGTCACGTCGTGCGCGGCGGCGGCGTAGTCGCCGCGCACGCCCGCCCGCATCCGCCAGTAGCCGTCCTTGAACTTCATGCCGGGACGACCTCCGGGCGCAGGGCGACGACGGCGCGCGGCGCCAGCGTGACGTGATCTTCGGCGGGGGAGCCGGTCAGCAGGTCCACCCCCGGCTCGGGGATCGGCACGCGGACCGTGGCGGCGCCGTGGTTGAGCAGGAACAGCACCTCGCCGCGGCGCACCGCCTCGACGCCCTGCGGCAGGCCGGGCAGCACGCCGCGCACGCCCGCGTCGGCCAGCGCCCGCCCGGCCAGCGCGGACAGCGCGGCGGGCTCGGGCATCGTGCCGACGTACCAGGCGACGCCCTCCCCGGACGGGTGGCGCAGGATCGCCGGCCGCCCGGCCAGGTCGCCCTCGGCGAACTCGGCCACCACCTCGGCGCCCTCCGCCCGCAACAGCTCGGTCCAGTTCTCCGCCTGGAATCCCGCCCCGCCCTGCCAGGAGCAGGCGACGGGCCCCGGCACGGGCTGCCACTCCTCGCCGGAGGCGCCCAGCACCGCGCGCAGCGGCACGGGGAACCTGCCGGTCCGCACGTGCGCGTTCGGGTCCGCGACGCCCGAGAACGGGCCGACCACCAGCACGCCGCCGCCGTTCACGTACGCCGTCAGCGCCGCGGCGTGCTCGTCGCTCACCAGGAACAGGTTCGGCACCACGACCAGCGCGTACGCCGACAGGTCCGCGCCGGGCGGCACCACGTCCACGCTCACCCCGCGCTCGAAGAACGGCACGTAGTAGCTGAGGAGCTGGTCCACCGCGTTGAGCCGGTCGCTGGGCCGGCCGCGCTCTTCGAGCGCCCACCAGCTCTCCCAGCCGAACACCATCGCCACCCGCGCGGGCACCGGCTCGCCCGCCACCCCGGCGAGCGTGCGCAGCTCCTGCCCGTGCTCGCGCACCGCGGCGTGCAGCCGCGTGTCCGCGCCCGCGTGCGGCACCATCGCGGCGTGGAAGCGCTCGGCGCCGAACCGGGAGGCCCGCCACTGGAAGTAGCACAAGCCGTCCGCGCCGCGCGCGACCGCCTGCAGCGACTCCAGCCGGAACTGGCCGGGCGGCTTGGGCAGGTTGTGCTCGCGCCAGTTGACGGCGCTGGTGGACTGCTCCATCAGCAGCCACGGCCGCCCGCCGGCCAGGCCGCGCATCAGGTCGTGGGTGAGGGCCGTCCTGGCCGGGGTGAGCGGGTTGCCCGGCTCCGGATAGCAGTCGTTGGAGACGACGTCCTGCTCGCCGGCGAACGACCAGTAGTCCACCCGCTTGAAGAAGCCCATGAAGTTCGTGGTGACCGGCACGCCCGGGGTGCGGGCGCGCAGGATGTCGCGCTGCTCGCGGAAGTGGCCGAGCAGCTCGCCCGAGCAGAAACGCCACCAGTCGAGGCGCTGGCTGGGGTTGATGATGTACGGGGCGCGGCGCGGCGGCACCACCTCGGCCCAGTCGGCGTAGCCCTGGCTCCAGAACGTGGTGCCCCACGCCTCGTTGAGCGTGGCCAGGTCGCCGTAGCGATCACGCAGCCAGGCGCGGAACGCCGCCGCGGACTCGTCGCAGTGGCAGACCTCGCCGTACTCGTTGCCGACGTGCCACATGGCCAGCGCCGGATGGCCGGCGTACCGCTCGGCCAGCGCGGTCGTGATCGACTGGGAGCGCTCCCGATAAAGGGCCGAAGAAGGGCAGAACTGGTTGCGGGAGCCGTACCAGAGCCGGTGGCCGCCCTCGTCCACCGGCAGGGTCTCCGGCCAGCGGTGCCCCAGCCACGGCGGCGGCGAGGCCGTCGGGATCGCCAGGTCCACCGCGATGCCGTGCCCGCCCATCAGGTCGAGCACCCGGTCCAGCCAGCCGAAGTCGTGCCTGCCCGGCTCCGGCTCCAGCCGCGCCCAGCTGAACACGCCGACCGTCACCAGGTTGACCCCGGCGTCCCGCATCAGCTTGGCGTCCTGCTCCCACACCTCCTCCGGCCACTGCTCCGGGTTGTAGTCCCCGCCGAACAGCAGCCCACGGCCCTCGGTCACCGTGTGCGTCCCGAGTGTCAAGATCCGCCCCCTTCACGCGGTGGCGCGGAGCTGTCCCCGACCACCAGACGGCAGGGCACGAGCCGCTGTCGCGGCGGCCCGTCACCCTGCAACCGGTCAATGAGCATGCGGGCGCCGAGCCGGCCCAGCTCCGTGCTGGGCGGTTCCAGCGTCGTGAGCCGGGGGTGGAACATCTCGGCCACCCGCGCCGACGACAGCACCAGCAGCAGCGTCAGGTCCTCGGGTATGCGCAGGCCGCGCCGGGCCACGGCGGTGATCACGCCGACCGCCGCGCGGTCGTCCATCACGGCCAGCGCCGTCACGTCCGGATGGGCGTCGAGCAGGTCGTCGAACGCCTTGCCGCCCTCCTCGGCCGAGCCGGGACGGAAACCCGCCACGTAGGCCAGCCCCCGTTCCCGCGCGGCCCGGGCGAACTCCTCACCGGCGCGGACGGCGGGGCCGTACCCGGCCGGGTGCCCGTCCTCGGCCAGGTTGAACAGGGCCAGCTTGCGATGCCCCAGCCCGGCCACGTGCGCCACCGCGTCCCTGGCGGTGGCGGCGAAGTCGATGTCGGCGTAGTCGATCGTGCCGGGCTCCCGCGTCCGCCCGATCATCGCGAACGGCACCCCGGCCTCGGCCAGGAACCGTGGCCGCTCGTCGTCCAGCGCCACCTCCATCAGCAGCACCCCGTCCACCAGCCCCAGGCCGGTGAGGTGCCGCAGCTCCTCGATGGGGCCGGCGCTCTCGGGGGACAGCAGCAGGTGATACCCCAGCTCGCCGGCCGCCTCGGCGGCGCCGGTCGCGAACTGCATCTCGGTCAGCCCGAAACCGCCGCGCGGCGCGGGGAACAGCAGGGCCAGGATGCGGGTGCGCTTGCTCTGCAGGCCCCGGGCCAGCAGGTTGGGCCGGTAACCCAGCTCGGCCGCCGCCCGCTCGACCCGCCGCCTGGTCGCCGCCGCCACCGGACGGGTGCCGTTGAGCGCGGCGGACGCGGTGCTCACGGCCACCCGGGCGCGCTCGGCCACGTCACGCAGAGAGGTCATGGTGCTCCGGGGACCGTTGTGGCGGGTCGAAACGTTTCGAACCACGCTAAAGTCCGATTTGCGGGGATGTCAATGGGGTGAATTCGGAGGCCCGAAACTGGGCCTACCGCGCCTCCCCCGCACCGAAGATCGTCACCGCCTTCGTCTGCGTGAAACCGAGCAGCTCCTCCACGCTCTCCTCACGCCCCACCCCCGACGCCTTCACCCCGCCGTACGGCACCCCGGGGAAGTGCCGCGACACCCCGTTCACCCACACGAACCCCGCCTCGAAGCCCGCCGCGAACCGGTGGGCGCGGACCAGGTCGCGGGTCCACACGGATGCGGTCAGGCCGTAATCGACGGCGTTGGCCAGGCGCAGCGCCTCCTCCTCCGTCGCGAACGTCAGCACGCTCAGCACCGGCCCGAAGATCTCCTCGCCGGCCGCGCGCATGTCCTGCGTGACCCCGGTCAGCAGCGTGGGCTCGACGAAGTGGCCCCGGTCGAGGTGCGGGGGGCGCCGGCCGCCGGTGGCGACGACGGCGCCCTCGTCCTCGGCGGTGCGGACGGCGGCCAGGACGCGCGCGGCGTGCGCGGCCGAGACCAGCGGGCCCACGTCCGTGTCAGGGTCGAGGGCCGGGCCGACGCGCAGGGCGCGCATCAGGTCGCGGACCCGCGCCGTCACCTCGCCCGCGATGCTCGCGTGCAGCAGCAGGCGGGAGGTGGAGCCGCACGACTGGCCGGTGCTGGCCGTCAGGTTCATGCCCTGGACGGCGCCCCTGGCGGCGGCCTCCAGGTCGGCGTCGGGGAAGACGACCATGGCGTTCTTGCCGCCCAGCTCCAGCGTGACGTGCTTGACCGCCGCCCAGGCCGCGCCCTCCTGGATGGCCCGGCCCGTGCGTTCGCCGCCGATGAACGCGATGCGCCGGATGCCCGGATGCGCGGCGATGGCCGCCCCCGGGCCGGGGCCGACGCCGGTCACCACGTTCAGCACGCCCGGCGGCAGCGTCCCGCCGAACAGCTCGCCCATGCGCAGCGCCGACAGCGGGGTCTGGTGGGCGGGCTTGACGATGACCGTGTTCCCCGCGACCAGCGGCGCCGCGATCTTCCCCGCCGCGAACATGATCGGATGGTTGAACGGCAGGATCCGCCCGACCACCCCGTACGGCTCGCGCACCGTGTAGTGCAGGTGCTCGGCGCTGGCCGGGATCACCTCGCCGCGCAGCTCCAGCGCGCAGTCGGCGAACAGCTCCAGCGACTCCGCGGCCCGCTCCACGTCCAGCAGCATCTCCCGGTACGGGCTGCCCAGGTCGAGGGCGTCCAGGGTGGCCAGCTCCTCCCGGTGCTCGCGCAGCGTCGCGGCCAGGCGGCGCAGGATCGCGGCCCGCTCGCGCGGCGGCGTGGCGCGCCAGGCGGGGAACGCGCGGGCCGCCGCCTGGTAGGCCGCCTCCACGTCGTCCTTGCCGCCGTCGGGCACGCGGGCGAGGTACCCCTCCGTGCTGGGGTCGGCCACCTCGTACGTGCGCCCGCTGACGCTCGTCACCAGCGCGCCGCCGACCAGCATGCGCCACTGATGATCACGCGGGCTCTTCACCGGGGCCTGCCCGCGGGCAGCGGGACGACGCCCGGGGGCAGGCCCTCGTGCCGGTCCTGCACGACGTCCACGATCGCCGGCTTTCCTGACGCGAGGGCCCGCTCCAGGGCGGGTACGAGGTCGGCGCCGCAGGTCACGCGCTCACCGTGGGCGCCGTGCAGCCGGGCGAAACCGGCCAGATCTGGGTTGTCATAGAAGACTCCGAAATATCGGGCTTGGTGGGCGGTGCGCTGGCGGTCCCTGGTGTTGCCGTACGCGTAGTTGTTCGCCACCACGGTGACCACCGGGATGCTCTCGCGGACGGCCGTCTCCAGGTCCTGAGCCACCATCCAGAAGCTGCCGTCACCGCTGAGGCAGATCACCCGCTCGTGGGGGCGGGCGAGCTGGATGCCGAGAGCCGCGGGGAAACCCCAGGCCATCGCGCCGCCCGAGGAGGCGAAGTGGCTGCCGGGGCGGGTGAAGTCGAGGTGGCGCTGGATCCAGACGCCGGTGCTGGGGGCGTCCACGACCAGGGTGGCGGGGGTGCGGGTGAGCGTCTCGGCGAGGGCGCGGACGAGGGCCGCCGTCGCGACCGTGCCGGGGGGTGGCGGGGCGGCGTCGGGGAGGCGGCGGTCGCGGGTGTAGGCGGCGCGGAGTCCGCGCAGCCAGTCCGGTGCGGACGCGGTGCCGTTCATCGCGGTGAGGAGGTCGGCCGCCGCCAGGGTCGCGTCGGCGTGCAGGGCGATCTCCGGCGGGTACACCTTGCCCAGCTCGTCCGGGTCGATGTCCACGTGCACGAGTCGGGTGCCGGGGGAGAGCAGCGTCCAGCGCTTGGTGGTGAACTCCGAGAAGCGGCAGCCGAGCGCCAGGAGCGCGTCCGCCTCCTTGATCGCGCGCTCGGTGGCGGGGAGGGCGCCCGCGCCGAGGGATCCCAGGAAGTTCGGGTGGTCGTTGGGGAACTGGTTCTTGCGCGACCAGGTGGTGACGGCGGGCGCGCCGAGCTTTTCCACCAGAGAGGTGATGGGGGCGGGGAAGCCGCTCACGTCTGGGCCGTTCGCGGCGGGGAAGCCGCCCGCGTCCGGATCGCCCGCTGCGGGGGCCGTGCGGACCCCGCCGCCGATGAGCACGGCGGGGCGCTCGGCCTGGGCGAGGACGCGGGCGGCGGTCCTGGCGTCCGCGGCTGCCGGGCGGGGCAGGCCGGGACGGAAGCGGGGCTGCGGCCGGGCCTCGACGCCGGCGCGCAGCACGTCCAAGGGCAGCGACACCAGCACGGGCCCGGGACGGCCCGACACGGCCCGGCGGACCGCGCGCTGCAGCAGCTCGGGAATGCGGTCGGCGCGGTCGATCTGCACCTGCCACCGGGTGATCGGCCGGAACAGCGTCAGCACGTCCAGCTCCTCGAACGCGCCGCGCCCCGCCACGTCCCCCGGCACCTGCCCGACGAGGGCGAGCAGCGGGACGGACTCGTCGAAGGCGTTGCCCACGGCGGTGGCCAGGTTCATCGCGCCGGGGCCGCGCGAGGCGACGCACACCCCGAGCCGGCCGGAACCGCGGGAGAAGCCGTCGGCCATCGAGGCGGCCACCTGCTCGTGCCGGACCGACAGGTAGCGGATCCCGTCCTGGCGGGCGAGCGCGTCGAGCAGGTCCATGATCGTGGTGCCCGGGATCCCGTACACCTGGGAGACGCCCTCCGCGGCGAGCACCTCCACCACGAGTCCGGCCCCGTTCACGTCAGATCACCACGAAGATCAGCCAGGTGGCGAGCGGCGCGACCAGCACCATCGAGAAGCCCCACTTGACCAGCCCCCGGTACAGGCCTTCGCGCTCACGTTCGGGCGCGCCGGCGACGGTGAGCGCGCCGATCGAGGAGAACGGCGTCGCGTCCACGGCGGTGGCCGAGATGGCCAGCGCGACGACCACGCCGGTCACGTCCACGGCGCCGCTCAGCAGGAGCGGCACGGCCAGCGGGATCATCGCGCCGAGCACCCCGATGCTGGAGGCGAACGCCGAGGTGAGGCCGGCGATGAGGCACAGGATCAGGGCGGCGAGCAGCGGGGTGCCGATGCCGGCGACGCTGTCGCCGATCCACTTGACGGTGCCCATGCGCTGCATCAGCGCCACGTACGTGACGACGCCGCAGATGAGCAGGACGGTGTTCCAGCTCACCCTGGACAGCGCGCCCTCGCTGGAGGCGGGGAACAGCAGGTGCAGGGTGAGCGCCGCCGTCACCGCGAGCACGCCGATCTCCAGGCCGAAGCCGAGCGCGCCGACGCCGACCCCGGCGATGGCCAGCAGGGTGACGTTGCGCACGACGGGGGAGGGAGCGTCGCCGCCGCCGGCCGCGGCCGAGGGAGGGGTTGCCGGATGACCGGCGGCGGCGACTTCCACCCCGGAGCCGCCGTCTCGGGGCGGCCCCGGGGAGATCTCGGCGTCGGGCTCGGGGGAGGGCTCGGCGCCAGGCCACGGGAGGGCTGCAGTGCGGGGCTCCTTCATCAGCGCGCGCCCGCCGAACAGCAGGAACGTGGCCGCTCCGAGCGCCAGGCTGAACACGAAGTTGCCCACCCACGGCCACACCGGATCCACCACCAGCCCGTTGCGCTCCACGGTGCCGTTCACGATGACGCCCAGCACGTTCAACGGCGAGAAGTTGCCCGAGTTGGAGCCGTGGATCACCATCAGCCCGGCCAGCCGCGCGTTGATCCGGTGCCGCTCGGCCAGCCGCAGCGCGATCGGCGCCAGCAGCGCCACCCCGGCGGGCCCGGCCGCGCCGGCGGTGGTGGGGATGGCCGCCAGCCCGAACAGCACCCACGGGACGGCGGCGCGGTTCCCGCGCACCAGCCGGGCCGCGGAGTCGACCAGCCAGCCGATGGTGCCGTTCACGGTGGCGAGGCCGAACAGGTACGTCACGCCGAACAGCAGGATGAACACGTCGATGGGGAACCCGGAGACGGCGGTGTCGAAGTCCTCGCCGGCCGCCAGCAGCCCCACGCCGAACGTCGCCACCAGGGCCACCGCGCCGAGGTTGACCGGCCGCAGCGTGCCGATCACGAACACCGCGAGCAGAACGATGACGGAGACGACGTGCAGGGACATCGACGATCCTCCTCGCGTGCCGGACGCGACGCGCAGGCTGACCGTAGATCGGGGTCAGAATGTGTGTCAATAGTGACTTACTTCGGGAGGGTGCCGCCGTCCTCCAGCCGGTCGATCAGCTCCAGGCCGCGCTCGGCCCACTCGATCTCCGTCCTGGCGCGGGCGACGAGCCCCCGGTAGGCGTGCACCTTGTAGGCCACGATGGCGTCGTGCGACTCGGCGGGCGAGCCGGCCAGGCGGCGCCGCAGCAGCGCGGTCTCCCGGCGGGCGAGCTGGTCGACGTGCAGCTCGTAGCGGTCGCGCAGCGCCTCGTAGTGCGCCCGGTGGGCTCTGAGCTGGGTGCGCGCCTCCTGGAAGGAGCCGTACTCCAGGTAGGTGGCCTTCACGTACGCGGAGTCGCGCATCGCGGGCGGCTCCTCCACCTCGCGCACCCACCGCCGCAGCTCGGCCAGGCCCGACTCGGTCAGCGTGTAGGCCCGCTTGGTGGCCAGCGCCTTGTCGCCCCTGGCCAGCGTCCGCGCGACGACCAGCCCGCCGGACTCCAGGCGGCGCAGCTCGGTGTAGATCTGCGAGTGCTGGGCGTGCCACACGTACGCCACCGACTGGTCGAACTGCTTGGCCAGCTCGTAGCCGGTCATCGCGCCGGCCTCCAGCAGGGCGAGCAGTGCGTGACGCAGCGACATGGGCACAAGTATGTCATAGTTGACATAAATTCCACGGGAGGTGCGTGAGGTGATGGCCGAGCTGTCCCTGTCGTTCGCGTGCTGGGACTACGACCGCACCAGGGCGCTGCGCGAGGGCCGGGTCAAGCCGGAGGGCATTGAGCTCAACCAGCTCACGCTGCCGGTCGAGGAGACGTTCTACCGGCAGCTCAGGCACCGGGAGTTCGACGTCAGCGAGATGAGCCTGTCGTCGTACGTGCTCACGCTGAACGAGCCCGAGCCGCCGTTCGTCGCGCTGCCCGTCTTCCCCTCCCGCTTCTTCCGGCACCAGTCGATCTACGTCAACGCGCGCAGCGGCGTCGAACGCCCGGAGGACCTGGCGGGCAAGCGGGTCGGCGTGCCCGAGTACCAGATGACGGCCGCCGTGTGGCAGCGCGGGATCCTGGCCGAGCACCACGGCCTGCCGGTGGACGCGGTCACGTACTGGACCGGCGGGCTCGAGCAGGCGGGGCGGGAGGAGAAGCTCCCGCTCGACCTGCCCGAGCACATCCGCGTGCGGCCCATCCCACCTGGCGCGACCCTGTCGGAGATGCTCGCCGCGGGCGAGCTGGACGCGCTCTACAGCGCCGCGCAGCCGTCGTGCTTCGGCCGCGAGCCCGCCGTCAGGCACCTGTTCCCCGACTTCAAGCGGGTCGAGCAGGACTACTTCCGCCGCACCAGAATCTTCCCGATCATGCACGTGGTGGTGGTCAGGCGGGAGCTGTACGAGCGGCACCCGTGGATCGCGCGCTCGCTCTACAAGGCGTTCGACGAGTCGCTGCGCCTGGCGCTGGAGGACCTCCTGCACCGCAACGCGCTCAAGGTCATGCTGCCCTGGCTGCACGACCACGTCCGCGAGACGCTCGACGTGCTCGGCGACGGCTACTGGGCCTACGGCCTGGAGCCCAACCGGCACGTGCTCGGCCGCTTCGCCGCCTACTCCCACGAGCAGGGGCTGGCCGCGCGCCGGTGGGCGCCCGAGCAGATCGTGCTCGGTCAGGCCTCCGAGAGCTACGTGCTCTAGTACACGTACGGCCAGCCGGCCGAGTCCCAGCCGAGCAGGTTGATCCCCAGCTTGGGCGTGCCGTTCGCGTTGCCGTCGTAGTAGTGGTAGACGAGCAGGTCGCCGTCCACGTCGGACATGACGCTCTGCCCGCCGGGCCCGACGACGCTGCCGTGGGTCTCCAGCACCATCGTGCCGCCGCCGCTCAGCATCGACCTGCCCGAGCGGTCGGTGTACGGCCCTGTGGGGCTGGTCGAGCGGCCGACCTTGATCTTGTAGGTGCTGTCGAGGCCCGCGCAGCAGCGGTCGTAGGAGGCGAACAGGTAGTAGTAGGAGCCGTGCCGGACGATGTCCGGCGCCTCGACCGCGTACGGGGCGTCGGGGCGGGTGGCCAGGTGGTGGAGGGTGCGGTCGGAGGAGTGCCGCTTGCCGGTCGCCGGGTCGAGCCGGATCATGCGGATGCCCGTCCAGTACGAGCCGAAGCTTAGCCACCACCGGCCGGAGGCGTCCACGAGCAGGTTCGGGTCGATGGCGTTGTGGTCGTTGCTGGTGGTGGTGGCGTAGACGACGCCCTGGTCGGCCCACGAGCCGGGCTGCCCGGTCGAGCTGGTGGCCAGGCCGATCGCGGAGTTGTTGGAGCCGAAGCTGGAGACCGCGTAGTACATGAGGTATCTCCCGCCCTGCTGGGAGATGTCCGGCGCCCACGGGTCGTTGCCGGAGGAGTAGGTCCGCCACCACGAGGGCGGCGTGCGGAAGGCCGAGCCGGCCCGGGTGAAGGTGATCCGGTCGGTGGAGGTGCGGGCCTCCAGGTAGCCGTGCGTGGAGTACAGCACGTAGCCGGACGAGGTGCGGATCATGGTGGGGTCGTGCACGACGACGTCGCCGGCGACCCTGCCGGGGTTGGGGTAGGCGAACGAGGCGCCCATGAGCGCCAGCGCGGCGGCGGCGGTGGCGGCGAGACGGAACAGGCGGCGCAAGAGTCCTCCTCGGGTGGGGTGGGACGCTGCGCCGGCGCGTCGCAGGCAATGTAGGCGCGGGCTTCCGCGAGCGTCAACCCGGCTGTGAAAGTTACATGCGGGTGGACGTGCGAAGTGCGGCGATGCGGGTTCCCGGTGAACCCGCTCTTGACAAGGGTTGTCAGCGTTCGTAGGTTCGGGCCGCTTTCCAATCGTGATGTTAACGCTAACATCAGCGCTGCGCCAGCGTTGTCCAGGCCGGTTCCCCAGCATGGGAGGCTCAGTTCAGCACGCGATACCAGATGTTCGTGGCGCCAGGCACATGGCTGACGCTGACCTGTTCGAGCCGGACGCTCCCACCGCCCGGCTGCTCGAACAGGCGCACGCCGTCGCCGAGCAGCACCGGCAGCACGATCGTGAGAACCTCGTCCACCAGGCCCGCCCGCAGGCACTGCCGCGCCACGTCCGCGCCGAGAATGCTCACGTACTTGCCGCCGGCCGCGGCCCTGGCCGCCGCGACCGCGCGGTGCAGGTCGTCGTGAAATTCCACGCCGGGCTCCGCGGTGTCCGGGATGTCATGGGTCAGCACGAACTGCGGCCCCTGCCACGCGCCGCTGAACGCGCCCTCCTCGTCCGTGCCCTTGTTCGGGTCGTCGCCCCGGTAGGTGCGGTTGCCCACGAGCAGCGCGCCCACCTTGCCGGGCAGGTCGTCCATGGGCGGGTTCGGCTCCAGGTGCGCGGCCATCCACGACATGTCGCCGCCCGGCCCGGCGATGAAGGCGTCCGCCGACATGGCGACCGAGTACAGCAGTTTGCTCATGACCTGTAGACGATCGCGCACGCCGGAAGTCATCGTCCAGGAGGCGCGGTGGAGCGGCGCTGGATCAGCTCTATCGGCCCGGCCAGCACCTCCGCCACCGTGTCGTCCGGCTTCAGGCTGCCCAGCAGCGTCACGCCGCGCCGCCCCAGCCCGGCCAGCGGCATCCGCACCGTGGTCAGCGGCGGGTGCAGGTAGCTGGCCAGATCGAGGTCGTGCACGGCGACGATCGACACCTCACGCGGGATCTCCAGCCCGGCCGCCCGCGCCCCCTCCATCGCCCCGATGGCCGAGGCCACGTTCGCCACGAAGACGGCGGTCGGCGGGTCCTGGCCGGCGAGCAGCCGCGCCATGGCCGCCGCCCCGCCCGCCGGGGTGTAGTCGGCCGCCACGATCGGGCCCTCCGGCAGGCCCGCGTCGCGCATCGCCGCCGAGTAGCCGGCCGACCTGCGGGCTGCGGTGTCGGCCCGCGACGGGCCCGCCAGGTGCGCGATGCGGCGATGGCCCAGGCGGACCAGGTGCTCCACGGCCAGGGCGGCGGCCCGCTGGTCGTCGAGGATGACGTACCGCTTGACGCCCCTGCTGCGGTTGTTCAGCATCAGCCACGGGATGGCCGCCTGGTCGAGCTGCTGGGTGAGCGAGGTGTCGTCGCCGGTGCCTGCCAGCAGCAGCCCGTCGATGCGGCCCTGCCCGATGCGGTCCATGTACTCGCCCAGACCGGCTCCTGTCGCGCTGCCGGTGACCAGCACGTACCCCTGCGCGGCGGCCTCCGCCTCCGCGCCCTTGATGATCTCGGCGTAGACGGGGTTGGCGAAGTCGGGGATGAACAGCCCGAACATGTGCGCCCGCGACGTGCGCAGGCTGCGCGCGGCCACGTTGGGCCGGTAACCCAGCTCGTCGATGGCGGCCAGCACCCGCTCGCGCGTCTCCTGGCGGATGTTGAGCGTGGGGTCCTTGTTGACGACACGCGAGACGACGGCCCGATCGACCCTGGCCATCGCGGCGACGTCCGCGAGCGTCACGCGGGAGCGCTTCATGCGGACGATCCTGGACGCACGCTCTGCCCGCTGTCCATCGAACGGTAGAGCGCGTCGAGCAGCCGCAGCGTGCCCAGGTTGTCGCGGCCCGACGGCTCCGGCTCGCCGCCCTCGGCGACGGCCCTCAGCAGCGAGCCCATCGGCCCGGCCACCGCGTCGGGCAGCCAGCGCCGCGTCACCGGGTACGGCAGCCAGCCGTCCGTCGGCAGCGCCCGGCTCTCCACCGCCAGGGTGTCGGGGCGGCCGTGCGGGTAGTCGTACAGCAGGCCGAGCGTGCCCTTGATCGCGCCCTGCGTCCCGTCGATGCGGAAGGACGCCTCGCCGTCGCCTGAGCGGTTCTCGTGCGTGGCGTGCACCAGCGCCCGCACCTCGCCCGGGTAGACCAGCGTGCTCATCGTGCGCGTCTCGCCCTGGGCGAGCTGGCCAGGGGTGCGGCTGCCGGTGCAGAAGACCAGCTCGGGGTCGCCGAGGATGGAGCGGATGGCGTCCAGGTAGTGGATGGAGTGGTAGACGATCTCCAGCCGGTCGGTGGTGACCAGCCAGTCCCACGCGCTCCAGTCGGTGAGGATGTTCACGGTGAACGTCACCGCCGTCGGCTGCCCGATCCACCCGGCGCGCACCATCGCGCGGGCGGCGGCGACGCCCTCGTCGAAGCGGAGCTGCTGGTTGACCGCGATCTTCAGCCCGGTGGCCGCCGCCACGTCCACCAGCCCCTGGCCGGTGGCGACGTCCGGCGCGAACGGCTTCTGGCACAGCAGGTGCTTGCCCGCCGCCAGCGCCTGCCGCGCGACGCCGGGCTGCGCGCCCGGCGCGACCGCGATGTCCACGACCGCGACCCGCTCGTCGGCCAGCAGCTCCTCCAGCGACGTGTACGTCCTGGGCACCCCGTGACGGGCGGCCACCTCCGCGGCGCGCCCGGCGTCGAGGTCGAACAGCCCGGTCACCTCCAGCCCCGCCTGCCGGTAGGCGGGCAGGTGGGCCACGTCCACGATCGCCCCGGCGCCCACGATCGCGATCGGCCGGCGGTGCTCCGCCGGGATCGTCAGATCGGCGGCGGCCGCGATGGGCGCGAACACGTCGATCAACGCTCCTCCATCCGGTAGAAGTGGGCGGCGGTGCCGCCGAGCACCATCGCGCGCTCGGCGTCGCCCAGCCCCGACAGCGCCACCTGGGTCTCGCGCCACACCTTGGCGTAGTCGCCGGCCAGCGTGGCCACCGGCCAGTCGCTGCCGAACATCAGCCGCCCGGGGCCGAACAGCTCCAGCGCGTGCTCGACGTAGGGCCGCAGGTCCTCGCCCGTCCAGGTCGCGGCGTCGGCGGCGGTGTTCAGCCCCGACACCTTGGCGTACACGCCGGGGCACTCGGCCGCGCGGGCCAGCAGCGACGCCCACGGCTCCCAGCCCTTGTCCCTGATCGGCGGCTTGGCCAGGTGGTCGATCACCATCCGCAGCCCCGGCACCCGCTCGGCCAGCACCGGCACGTGCTCCAGGTGCCGCGGCAGCACCGCCACCACGTCGAACGGCACCCCGGCGTCGGCCAGCAGCTTCAGCCCCTCGATGACGGGCTCCTGCAGCACCCAGTCGGGGTCGGGCTCGTCGTGGATGAGATGCCTGATCCCGGCGAACCTCGGGTGCCGCCGGTAGCGCTCCAGCGCCTGGGCCGCCTCCTCGGGCCGGAGCAGCGGCACCCAGCCCACCACCGCGCCGATGACGTCGTACGCGTCGGCCTGCGCCAGCATGGCGTCGGTGTCGGCGTAGGAGTCCATCGACTGCACCAGGACCGTGCGGTCCACCCCCGCCGCGGCGAGCTGGGGGACGAGCTCCGCCGGCTCGAACGTGCGGAAGATCGGCCCGGAGTCAGGCGTCAGCCAGGGGTAGGAACCCGTCTCCAGGTTCCAGAAATGCTGGTGGGCGTCGATGACGGTCATGCGGCCCCTCCTCCCGGGATCAATCGTTTGAGCGTCACAAACTAGCAGGAGGTTGGACGAGCTCCAGCGTGATCTCGTCGGGGTCGAGGAAGTAGCAGGCGTAACCGCCCTTGTTCACCCCGGCCGTGATCTTCGCCGGCGGGTTGACGAACCGCACCCCGGCCGCCGCCAGGCGGGTGTGCTCGGCGCGGGCGTCCTCGACGGCCAGCGCCAGGTGGGCGGCGCCGGGCAGGTGGCGGGCCGGGTCACGCGGCTCGCCACGCGGCACCACGTACTCGACGAGCTCCAGATCGTGGGTGGAGACGCCGCGCGGCTGGCCGGGCACGGCGAGCTGGGCGACGCGCAGCACGGCGTCCGGGTAGCCGACGAGCCTGCGGGTGTAGTCGTTGTCCTGCTCCTGCCGGTGCACCAGCGTGAAGCCGAGCAGGTCGCGGTAGAACGCCACGGACCTGCCGAGGTCGGCGACGGTGAACGAGAAGTGCCAGACGCCTCTCATCGCAGCGCCTCCTGTCTGACCGATACCTGCGGTTTCGATGGTTCCCATGGGGGTGTCAGCCCTTGACCAGGGCCCGTACATCCCCCGTGATGCGCGCGGCGTCCGGCACCAGAGCCCCGGCCAGCGCCGGCGCGGCCGGCATGCGCACGTCCGGCGCGCCGATCCTGACCGGCGGCGCGGACAGGGGCGCCCCCGCCCCCGCGACGCGGGCGACGACCTCCGCGCCGAAGCCGCCCGTCACGTTCGCCTCGTGCACGACCGCGAGCCGGCCCGTCCTGGCCACGCTCGCGAGCACCGCGTCCGTGTCGAACGGGTTCAGCCACGGCGTCTCCAGCACCTCGGCCTCGATCCCCTCACCGGCCAGCGCCCCCGCCGCCTCCAGCACCCGCCGCGTCATCGCGCCCCAGGTCACGATCGTGACGTCGGAGCCCTGGCGCCGGGTGCGCGCCCCGCCCATCGGCCGGACCGGGCCGCCGGTCTCGACGGGCTCCTTCCCGCCGGAGTACAGGGTGCGGTTCTCGATCACCAGCACCGGGTCGTCGCAGTGCACGGCCGTCACCAGCAGGTCGTAGGCGTCCTGCGGCGTGCTCGGCATGCCCACCCGCAAGCCCGGGACGTGCAGGAACAGCGCCTCCAGGCACTGCGAGTGCTGCGCGCACGCGCCCGGCGCGCTGCCCTGCTGGGTGCGGATCGTCAGCGGGGCCTTCAGCCGGCCGCCCGAGACGTAGCGCACGTTGGCCGCCTGGTTGACGATCTGGTCCAGCGCCACCAGCGAGAAGTCGGCCCACATGATCTCGACGATCGGGCGGCGGCCGAACATCGCCGCGCCCACCGCGCTGCCCAGGATGGCCGACTCGCTGATCGGCGTGTCGAAGACGCGCTCCCCGTACTGCTTGCGCAGCCCGCGCGTCACGCCGAACACGCCGCCCGGCACGCCCACGTCCTCGCCGTAGACGAGCGTCTCCGGCAGCTCCTCCATGACGCGGTGCAGGGCCGCGTTCACGGCCTCCCCATAGGTCATCTCACGCATACAGGTGCTCCAAGGCTGTCGCGGGGTCGGCCGGGGGCGCCTGCCGCGCGGCCTCGGCGGCGGCCTCCATCTCGGCGCGCGCCCGGCGCTCCACCGCGTCGAGCTCCTCCTGCGGCACGCCGTCGGCCAGCAGGCCCTCACGCAACCGCGCGATCGGCTCCCGCCGCCTGATCCGCTCCAGCTCGCCCGGCCGCCGGTAGGTCTCGGCGTCGCCGATGTAGTGGCCGGCCAGCCGCTCGGTCATGCACTCCAGCAGCGTCGGGCCGCCGCCCTCCCGGGCCACCTCCAGCGCGTCACGCACGTGGAAGCGCACCGCCTCGGCGTCGTTGCCGTCGATCCGGTGCCCCGGCATGCCGTACGCGGCGGCGCGGCCGGCCAGGCGCGGGCTGCGCACCATGTCGGCGATCGGCGTCAGCTCGGAGTAGCGGTTGTTCTCGCACACGAACACCACCGGCAGACTGAACGCGGCGGCGAAGTTCATCGCCTCGTGCACCGCGCCCTGGTTCATCGCGCCGTCGCCGAACACCGTCACCGCGACCCGGTCCGAGCCGTCGTGCCGGCCCGCCAGCGCCGCGCCGCACGCGAGGGGCGCGCCCGCGCCGACGATCGAGTTCTCGCCGTGGAAGCCGTACTCGGCGGCGGTGAAGTACGCCGACCCGCCGCGCCCCCCGTTGACCCCCGACGCCCGGCCCATCAGCTCGGCGAACAGCGGCTCCGCCGGAACGCCCCTGGCCAGCGCCCACCCGTGACCCCGGTAGGTCGCGAACAGCGCGTCCTGCGGCTCCAGCTCGCCGCACGCCCCGACGGGGATCGCCTCCTGCCCGACGCACAGGTGCACCGAGCCCACGATCGGCCCCTCGGCCCGCAGGTCACGCACCTTCTCCTCGAACGCGCGGATCCGCCACATGGCCAGCAGGTCCGCCAGCCTTCTCTCACTCATGCTCATTCCTCCAGGCGTGCAACGCGGCGGCGCAGACGGCCTCGGCGTCGCCGAGGTAGGACTCGGGCGGGATGGGCAGCTCGCCCAGGCTCTCCAGGTCGCCCGGCCCGGCCACCTCGCGCAGCGCGTCGGCCAGCTCCCGCCCGTGCTCGCGCGCCTCGTGCGCCGCCTGGTAGACCAGGTCGTGGGCGCGCTCGCGGCCCAGCGCGGGCGCCAGGCGCATCATGTACGCCTCCGCCATGATCAGGCCGCCCTCCGCACTCAGGTTGGCGCGCATGGCCTCCGGATAGACCCGCAGGCCCGCCGCCACGTCCGCGGCCGTGGCCAGCGCGCCCGCGGCCAGCTCCGCCAGAAGCGGCACCACGTACCACTCGACCTGCCACTCGCCGGCCGCCCGCTCGTGCCCGGCCTCCATCGCGCGGAACAGGCCCGAGCTGAGCGCGCCCGCCGTGCCGGACATGCCGATCACGGCCTCGCAGCCGATCGGGTTGGCCTTCTGCGGCATCGTCGAGGAGGCGCCGCGGTGGTGGCCGCCCGCCTCGCGCACCTCGCCCACCTCGGTCCTGGACAGGTCCACGACCTCGCGGGAGAAGCGCGCCGCGGTCGCCGCCAGCGACGCGCACGTCACGCCGAACTCGGCCACGCCGTCCCTGGCCACGTGCCACGGCACCTCGGTGGTGCGCAGGCCGAGCCGCCGTGCCAGCCCCGCCCGTACGGCGGAGGAGCGCTCGCCCATCGCGGCCGAGGTGCCGCCCGCGCCGAACAGCGACACGACCCCCACCTGCCGCGCGGTGGCGGCGACCCGCTCGCGCTGCCGCGTCACCTCCGCCAGCAGCACCGCCAATTTCGCGCCGAACGTCGTCGGCACCGCCTGCTGCGCGTGCGTGCGGGCGGCGACGACCGTGCCCGCGTGCCCGGACACCAGGGCGGCCACCGCGTCGCCGAACGCGCCGAGCAGCCCGGCCAGCCGGTCGAGCGCCTCGCCGAGCTGCAGGGCCAGGCCCGTGTCCATGATGTCCTGCGTGGTCGCGCCGTAGTGCACGCGGCCGTTCGGCCCCTCGGGCAGCGCGGCCGAGATCATCCGGACCAGGGGGAGGATCGGGTAACCCACGTTCACCGCCTCCGACCACAGGCGCGGCAGGTCGATGTTGGTCGGCACGCACGCCGCGGCGATCGCCTCGGCGTCGCCCGGGCCGATCACCCCGGCCTCCGCCTGCGCCCTGGCCAGCGCCTCCTCGGTGCGCAGCCAGGCCAGCACCGTGCGCTCGGCGGAGAAGATCTCGGCCATCCCGCCGTCGCCGAACAGCTCGGGCAGCAGCTTGAACGTCTGCCTGGTCAAGGTCAGTTCATCTCCAGTCCGCCGTCGACGTTCAGCGCCTGGCCCGTCACGAACGACGCCAGGTCGCTGGCCAGGAACAACACCGCCGCGGCGACCTCCTCCGGCCGCCCCGGGCGCTTGAGCGGCGAGCGCTCGCTGACCTCCTTGAGGTAGCCGGCGCCCGCTTCGGGGCCGAAGCGGCGGTCGCGGTCGCTGATGATGTCGTCCCACATGGCGGTCAGGAAGACGCCGGGGCAGACCGCGTTCACCCGCACCGCGGGCGCCAGCGCCTCGGCGGCCGACTTCGTCAGCGACAGCAGCGCCGTCTTGGTGGCCGAGTAGTGGGCGGCGTCGGGCCGCCCTGAGCGGGCGGCCACCGAGGCCAGCGTCACGATGGAGCCGCCGCCCTGCTCGGTCATGCGCCGCCCGGCGGCCTGGGTGAGCCAGAACGTGGCGTTCAGGTTGACGTCCACGATCCGCAGCCACTCCTCCGGCTCGATGTCGAGCAGGGGAGTGGTGCGCATGATCCCGGCGCAGTTCACCAGCACGTCGATCCGGTCCAGCCCGTCCACCAGGGCCGCGGCCTGGGCCCGGTCGGTGAGGTCGGCCGCCCGCCCGGCCGCGCCCAGCCCGGCCGCCGCGGCGTCGAGCGCAGGGCCCTCCAGGTCGGAGAGCACGACGTCCGCTCCCGCGTCGGCCAGCGCGCGGGCGCAGGCGAAGCCGAGACCTCCGGCGCCGCCCGTGACGAGCGCGGTGCGACCCGCCAGGTCGATCGTGACAGCCATCCCCGATGGCCTCCTCACGGTTGGTCAAACGATTGACCTGAAGATAGCAGGGCGCTCACAAACCGAACAAGAGGGAGGTCAATCGTTTTTATCAGGACCTTTTTCCGGGATGCCAGCCCAGCTCGGCGTAGAAGGCCGCACGGGCCTCCTCGAACGCCGCCCGACCGAGCACGGCCCCCTCGTGCGGGCCCTCGGACACCGGCTCGTCGTGCAGCCGCGCCGGCAGCGCCTCGTCGAGCCGCCCGCCGCACTCGCGCAGCGCGTACGCGCGCATCCCGTCCAGGCGGGCCTGCCCCGCCGCCAGCAGATCCGCCAGCGTGAACGGCTCGCCCAGGACCGCCGCCACCAGCTCGGTCAGACGGTCGATCGTCAGCGGGCGGGTCGGGGTGGAGGCGAAAACACACAGGTTGAGCGCGTCCAGGCCGCTCCACAGCCGCAGCAGGCGGGCGCTGCGGGTGCCCCGCTCCTCGTCCAGGTCGTGCGCGGGCGCCACACCGGCCCCGACGCGCGCCGCCTCGGGGAAGCTGTAGGCCAGCCCGGCGACCGGGTCGAAGTCGAGGTCGTGCTCCAGCGCGTCGTAGCGCGGGCCGCCGGGGGCCAGCGCGTAGCCGAGGCCGATGCCGGGCTGCGGGCGCGGGTCGAAGCAGGGCAGCTCCGCGTTCTTCACCGTCATCGCGTACGCCTCCGCGCCCCGCCCCACCTTCCGCGCCGCCCGGGCCGAACCCTCCGCCAGCAGGTCGCCCAGCGCGCCCGACCGGGTGGCCACGTTCTCGATCAGGCCCGGCAGCGCCGCCGCGTCCCCGAACGCCGGGCCCCCGGGCAGCAGGCCGTGCGCGGCGCACTCCATCGCGAACGCCAGCGTGCCGCCCAGCGAGACCACGTCCAGGCCGAGGTCGTTGCAGCGGGCGTTGGCGGCCAGGATCACGTCCAGGTCGTCGATCCCCAGGTTCCAGCCGAGCGACAGGAACGCCTCCTGCCCGAGGCCGCCCGACCTGTCGCCGTACACCTTGAGGCAGTTGTTCGGGCAACCGGGGCACGAGCCCGTCGCCGATCCGGTTGCTGATCCGGTCACCGAGCCCCGCACCGACACCGCGCGGCCGTCGTAGTCGCGTGCCGAGGGAACCCGCAGGCCGGGCGCGCCCGGCACCGAGAAGTTGCGCACCGACGCGTAGCCCGGGGCGATCGGGTCGTCCGCCCAGCCCGCGAAACCCGGCGAACCCGCCTGGAGCGCGGCGAGCGGGTTCGTGGCCAGGGAGTCGCGGTAGTAGGCCGTCAGGGCGGCGATCGTCTCCGGGTCGGCCACCTCGGCGGGCGCGTCACCCACGCACACCACGGCCTTGAGGTTCTTCGCCCCGAAGACCGCGCCCAGCCCGTACCGGCCGGCGGCGTAGGCGTAGTCGGTCACCACGCTCGCGTACCGCACCAGGCTCTCCCCGGCGGGCCCGATCGCCGCCACCCGCGCCCCGCCGCCGTGCCGGGCGCGCAGCGCGTCCGTCGTCGCGGCGGTGCCCAGCCCGCGCAGATCGCTCGCGTCGTGAATCGTCACCTCGCCGCCCTCCACCAGCAGGTACGACAGGCGCGCCGCCCGCCCCACCACGGCCAGCGCCTTGGCCCCCGCCGCCCGCATCCCCGCCGCGAACGGCCCCAGCGCGTGCGCCTCCCCGGCGACCCCCGTCAGCGGCGACTTCGCCAGAAACACCGCCTTGGCCAGCCCGGGAGCCGCCGTCCCGCCCAGCATCCCGGCCGCCACGTACAGCAGCGCCTCCGGATCGAACGCGTCCAGCCCGGCGGGCGTCCGCTCGGCCATCAGCCGCAGGCCCAGGATGGTGCCGCCGTAGTGGCCCTTGTCCTGCGATCGGTACTCCTTCGTCACGTTTCCGCTGGTCAAATCCACAATGAACGGCATGGCAGGGCCTCCTTGAAGCTGGAGAGGGGTTCAGGAGCGGCACCACATCACACATCACCCGGCACCCGCAACCCTCGCCTCTGGACGGGCGGGCCTCTTCACAACATCATGAGACGGGGGGTGAACGGACCAGTCAGAAGGAGCTGTCCGCCATGGTCACCGTCATCGCACTCGCCACCGCCCTGTTACTCACCGGAACACCCACGGCCTCGCCCGCAGCCTCGTCCGCCTTCTCGCCCGGCGTCTCGTTCGCGGAGCCGGGCGTCGGGCCGGCGGCCGTCCAGCACCGTGACCGGCCGGTGGCGCGTACCGAGTCAGGGCTGGTGCGCGGCGCCCGCGCCGACGGCGTGGACCGCTTCCTCGCCCTCCCGTACGCCGCCCCACCCGTCGGCGACCTGCGCTGGCGCGCCCCACAGCCCGCACCCGCGTGGACCGGCGTGCGCGCGGCGGACGCCTGGGGCAACCGCTGCCCGGCCGCGGCCAGCGGCAACGGCCCCCGCTCCGAGACCGAGGACTGCCTGTACCTCAACGTGTTCCGCCCGGAAGGCGCCCGGCCGGGACAACGGCTGCCCGTCCTGTTCTGGATCCACGGCGGCGGCCTGCTCAACGGCTCGGCCAACCAGCACGACGGCACGCTCATCGCCCAGCTCGAGGACGTCGTCGTGGTGAGCGTCAACTACCGGCTCGGCGTGCTGGGCTACCTCGCCCACCCCGCGCTGACCGCGGAGGCGGGCCAGTCGGGCAACTACGGCCTGCTCGACCAGCAGGCGGCCCTGCGCTGGGTGCGGCGCAACATCGCCGCGTTCGGCGGCGACCCCCGTCAGGTCACGATCGACGGCGAGTCCGCGGGCGGCTTCTCGGTCTGCGCCCACCTGACCGCGCCTGGCTCGGCCGGGCTGTACGTCCGCGGCATCATCCAGAGCGGCTCCTGCGTCAGCCGTCCGGTGGACGAGGGCGAACGCACCGGCGGCGGCATCGCGGTCGCGCACGGCTGCCCCGATCCCGCCGCAGCCGCCGCCTGCCTGCGCGCCCTCCCCGTGGGACGGCTGGTGGACGGCCCCCAGTACACCTCGTTCACCCACGGCGTGCCCGCGCTCCCGGAGAGCCCCGACGCCGCCGTGCGGGCGGGCCGCTTCCAGCGGGTGCCGCTGATGATCGGCTCCACCCGGGACGAGGGCCGCACCTTCATGCAGGGCAACCGGGGGTGGACCAGGGAACAGTACGAGGAGTGGGTACGCACGCTGTTCGCCGACCGCGCCGCCGCCGTCCTGGCCCGCTACCCGTGGCCGGACACCTCCGACCAGTTCACCTCCGCCTACCTGACCGGCGCCATCGTCACCGACTCCGGCCTCTTCGCCGGCATCGGCGGCTGCCCGACCCTCCGCTTCGTCCAGGACCTGTCCGCCCACACCACCGTGTACGGCTACCGCTTCGACCACCGCACCGGCCCCGGCCTCAGCCCTCAGCCCGCCGGGTACGTGTGGGGCGCGGGGCACGCGGCTGAGCTGGCCTACCTGTGGCCGAGCTTCGACAACGGCATCCCGATCGCGCCCACGTTCGACGCGGGGGAGCGGCGGCTGGCCCGCGACATGGTGCACTACTGGGGCGCCTTCACCCGCACCGGGCACCCGTACGCCAAGTCCTCCGCCCGGTGGCCGGCGTTCGGCGGCTCGCTGCTGTCACTCCGGGCCGCCGGGCGCTCCACGCCGGTCCCGGTGGGCACGATGGCGGCCGAGCACAACTGCGACCTGTGGCAGAACGGCTGAACCAGTACCGAAAGGCGCACGGCCCGCATGACGAATCCGGCCCGGGTGGCATTCCCTGGCCCGCGCGTCTCGGCGCGACGGCGGGTGTGGACCGGGCCGGACCCTCGCAGCGCGAGGAGCTCGTAAAACGCCGGACATCCGCGGAATTACGCCCGCTCACCGCAGATGTCCGCCATATTTCGCGACGATAGATCTGACTTTTAATTCTTGTCAACATAAGTCCGCCCGATTTCCGAAGTAAGGTAGGGGCCATGCCAACCAACGGCCAGCACGCGGCGGGGGCGGGGGCACTGTTGGCGATCCTGCGGGACGGGCGGGCCAGGACGAGGGGCGAGCTGGCCCGGCTCACCGGCCTGTCCAGATCCACCGTCTCCCAGCGGCTGGACGGGCTGATCGGCTCCCGATGGGTCGTCGAGAGCGAGAGCGGGATCTCCTCCGGGGGGCGGCCGGCGGCCGTGTTCGCGTTCAACGGCGCCGCCCGCGTGGTGCTCGCCGCCGACGTGGGCGCCACCCGCGCCCGCCTGGCCGTCCTCGACCTGGGCCTGAACGTGCTGGCCGAGCAAGTCGCCAGCCTGCCTGTCGAGCTGGGCCCCGAGCGGGTGCTCGGCGGGGTCGCCGACGGGTTCCGCGAGCTGCTGGCCGCCGCCGGGCGCGACGCGGGGCAGGTGTGCGGCGTCGGGGTCGGGCTGCCCGGCCCGGTCGAGCACCGCACCGGACGCCCGGTGAACCCGCCGATCATGCCCGGCTGGGACGGCTTCGCGGTGCCCGAGTGGCTGCGGTCCAGGCTGGGGGCGCCCGTCCTGGTCGACAACGACGTCAACGTCATGGCGCTGGGCGAGCACTGGGCCGCCCGCCCGGCCGTCGACCACCTCATCTACATCAAGATCGGCACCGGCATCGGCTGCGGCATCATCTCCGGCGGCGGCCTGCACAGGGGCGCGCGCGGCGCCGCCGGGGACGTCGGCCACATCCGGGTGCCCGCCTCTGAGGCGCCGTGCAGGTGCGGCAACTCCGGCTGCCTGGAGGCGGTCGCGGGCGGCGCGTCGATGGCCGCCGCGCTGCGCGCCGCCGGGATCGAGGCCCGGGGCAGCAAGGACGTGGTCGCGCTCATGCGCGCGGGCGACCTGCGGGCCACCCGCCTGGTACGGCAGGCCGGCCGCGAGGTGGGCGCCGTGATGGCGGCGATCGTGAACTTCTTCAACCCGTCCGTCATCGTGATCGGCGGCGACGTCGCCGAGGCGGGGGAGCAGGTGCTGGCGGGCGTCCGCGAGACGATCTACAGCCGGTCGTTGCCGCTGGCCACCCAGCACCTCGCCATCAGGGCGGGCGCGCTGGGCGACCGGGCGGGCGTCGTCGGCGCGGCGGTCATGGTCGTCGAGCACGTGCTCGCCCCCGCCAGCATCGACCGGGCCGCCGGAGCCTGACCGCCCTCGGCCGGGCCGCCCGAGCCTGACCGCCCTCGACCGGGCCGCACAAGCCTGAGCACCGGCTGGCGGCATTGACCCTTTCACGACGGCGGCGTAACAATGGTGATCGTCCGGGCTCCGGGGCGGTGGCATGCTCACGGGAACCGGCACGGATCCGCTGCGACGTGGTCGGCGCACGCGTCCCTCAAGGAAGGGAACCCCTCGCGTGAGCCCTCACCATGCCTTACCCGATCCCTTGTCCGGCCGCGACGCCCCTGATCACGTCCTCGAGGAGCGCGAGCGCGCCGAGACGCTCCGCCACCGGCTGGGGCTGAGCCGCCGCAGCCTGTTCGCCGCCACCACCGGCCTGGCCGCCGCCGCCGCGATCCCTCTCGCCCAACCGGCCGAAGCCGCCGAGGCCGCCGTGGGAGGCAGGCACAGGCCGCTCATCCCGCCGGGCAAGCGCGGCATCATCCTCTACACCGTCCGCGACGCGATCACCCGCGACCCGGCCACCACCATCTCACCGACCGGCTTCCGCCGCGTGCTGGAGGCGCTGTCGGCGATCGGTTACCGGCAGGTCGAGTTCGCCGGCTACCGGCAGCACGCCGCCGCCGAGGGCGGCGCGAGCCTGGAGAGCGTCGAGGGCGCCACGCTGCTGCGGAGCTGGCTGGACGCGTACGGGCTGCGCGCCCAGGGCAACCACGGCTTCATCCCCGGCTCGTGGCCGCTGACGACCGCCGACCTCGACCGGTTCAAGCAGTCGCTGGAGATCGCCAACATCCTCGGCCTCGGCCACCTGGGCACCGGCTCCGACCCGACCGGCAGCGCCTACAAGGCCGACTGGGACGTGGCGGCGGAGAAGTGGAACGCGCTCGGCGCGATCGCCCGCGACGCCGGCCTCAAGCTCTACACGCACAACCACGACGCCGCGTACGCGTTCCTGCTGGACAGCGGCCCGCTGGACGAGCAGGGCAGGCCCACGCGCTCGTCGGGCATCCGCAAGCTGGAGTACTTCTTCCGGATCAGCGACCCCAGGCTCGTGCACTTCGAGATGGACATCTACTGGGCGCACGTCGCGCAGTACAAGCACCGCACGTACACCGCGCCCGACGGTTCCACGCGTACGGACGTCTTCGACCCGCTGCGCACCGTCAGGGCGCAGGAGAAGCGCTTCCCGCTCTTCCACGCCAAGGACGGCGCGTCGAACCCGGCCGTGCCGAACGGCTACGACATGGTGCCGTTCGGCACCGGCGACATCGACTACCGCCGCTTCTTCTCCCGCCTGCGATCCCCCGGGTACCACAACCCGATGTACGAGCAGGACAACGCACCCGGCGCCGACCCCGCGCAGTCACTTCAGCTCGCCGAGGTCAGCTACCGCAACATGGCCGCCCTGCGCGACTGACGCGCACACGACCGGACCGCCACGAGACCCTGCCGTTGGCCCGGCAGGCGTGGCGGCCCGGGATTCGACACTCCTCGTCCTAGGAGCAGCATCACCATGCAGCGTACCCTCGCGGTGCTCGGCGGCCTCGTGCTGGCCGGCGCCTGCCTGTCCTTACCGGCCCGGGCGCACGACCCGGCCACCACGTGGTCCAGCTACGAGAAGATCACCCTGACCAAGAACGTCGGCGAGCCGATCGACCTGGCCGTCCTGCCCGACCGGCGGGTGCTGCACACCGCCCGCAACGGCGACGTCCGGCTGACCGACCCCGCCACCGGCGTCACGAAGATCGTCAACACCATCCCCGTGTACGCCAACTCCGAGGACGGCCTGCAGACGGTCTCCCTCGACCCGGACTTCGCCGAGAACCGGTGGGTCTACGTCTACTACGCGCCCAGGACGATGACCGCGCCCTACCCGGAGACCACCCCCGCCGGTTCGGCGCCGAACACGCTGCCCGCCGGAGCCGACGAGACGTACTGGAACCAGTGGAAGGGCTACAACCAGCTCTCCCGCTTCAAGTGGACCGGCGGCGCGCTGGACCTGTCCACCGAGCAGGTCATCATCAAGGTCGAGACGCAGCGCGGCCAGTGCTGCCACGTCGCGGGCGACGTCGACTGGGACGCCGACGGCAACCTCTACCTCGCCACCGGCGACAACACGCCCGCCGGCACGCCCGGCGCCAACGGCATGGCGCCCAACAACGACGCGCCCGGCATGAACCCGGGCCTGGACTCGCGGCGCGGCGCGGGCAACAGCAACGACCTGCGCGGCAAGATCCTGCGGATCAAGGTGGCGGCGGACGGCACGTACACGGTCCCGGAGGGCAACCTGTTCGCGCCGGGCACGGCCGGCACCAGGCCGGAGATCTTCGTGACGGGCGTGCGCAACCCGTTCAGGATGGAGGTGGACCCCGAGACCGGCACCCTGTCGTGGGGCGACTACGGCCCGGACGCCGGCACCGGCGACCCCGCCAGAGGCCCCATGGGGTACGTCGAGTGGAACATCACCCCGCTCACCAAGCCCATGAACAGCGGCTGGCCGTACTGCACGGGCGACAGCTTCAACTACAACGACTGGAACTTCGCGACCGCCCAGCCGGGCCCGTGGTTCGACTGCGCGGCCGGGCCGCGCAACACCTCACGCTGGAACACCGGCCTGGCCCAGCTCCCGGCCGCCGTGCCCGCCGACCTGTACTACGGCGACAACAACACCCACCAGCCCGCCGCGTGGGCCGGGCTGACCGACTTCGACCCGCAGGGCGGCCAGGGCCCGATGGGCGGCCCGATCTACCACTACGACCCGGCCAACCCGGCGCCCGGCAAGCTGCCCGAGTACTGGGACGGCAAGGCGTTCTTCGCCGAGTTCTCCCAGGACTACCTGGCGGCCTTCACCTTCACGGGCGCCGACGGGCCGGTCACCGCGATCGAGCACTTCCTGCCCAACAGCGCGCTGCGCACCGCCGCGCAGCCCATCACCGACAGCCCGATGGACATCGAGTTCGGCCCCGACGGCTCCCTGTACGTGCTGGACTACGGCGACGGCTTCTTCCGCGCCAACCCGGACGCCGGCCTCTACCGCATCGACTACACCCCCGCCAACAAGACGCCGCAGGCCAGGATCGCGGCCGACAAGACCTCCAGCAGCGCCGCGCCGCTCACCGTCGCCTTCGACGCCACCGCCTCCACCGACACAGAGCCGGGCGCGCTCACCTACGAGTGGGACTTCGACGGCGACGGCGACTTCGACGCCACCGGCGTCACCGCCACCCACACCTACACCGAGCTGGGCCAGTACGCGGCCCGGCTGCGCGTCACCGACTCCGGCGGCCGGGCCGGGCTGACCTCCGTCGAGATCACCGTGGGCAACACCGCGCCCGTGGTGACCGTCAGGACGCCGCCGAACGGCGGGTTCTTCGACTGGGGGAACGCGCTGCCGTACCAGATCGGGGTGTCGGACGCCGAGGACGGCGACAACCCGGTCTGCTCGCGGGTGCAGTGGACGTTCGGACTGGGGCACGACACGCACGCGCACCCGGAGACGCTCGGCACGGGCTGCTCGGGCGCCTGGCCCACCCCGGCCAGCGCGCCCGAGCACGGCGAGACCGAGAACATCTACGGCGTCGTCGTGGTCAGCTACCGCGACAACGGCGCCGGCTCCATCCCCGGCGCGGTCGGCGAGGCCGCGCTCACCCTCAACCCCAAGCTCGCGCAGGCTGAGCACGCCGACGAGAGCAGCGGCGTCACCGAGACCCCCGACGACACGGCCTCCGCCAAGGCCAAGGTCACCTCGTTCGACGCGGGCGACTGGATCGCCTACGACCCGGTCCACTTCGCGGGCATCACCGGCGTCCAGACCAGGGCGTCCGGCGCGGGCACGCTGTCGCTGCGGTGGAAGTCGCCGGCGGCCGAGCCGTTCGCCACCGTGAGCGTCCCGGCGGGCGACGGCTGGCAGAGCGTCACCACGCCGCTCGCCGACCTGCCGGACGGCACCGGCCGCCTGTACGTCACCTCCTCGGGCGGCGTGGACGTGGACGCGTTCACCTTCCAGGGCGGCGGCGTGGCCGACACCACCCCGCCGTCCGTCACCGCCACCCTCACCCCGGCCCAGCCGACCGGCGCGAACGGCTGGTACACCGGCAACGTCACGCTCGCCGTCACCGCCACCGACAACGGCACGGTCGCCTCGCGGCAGTACTCCCTGGACGGCGTCACCTGGGCCAACGCCAACAACCCCGTCACGCTCAGCGCCGAGGGCGCCAAGGACGTCCGCTACCGGGCCACCGACAACGGTGGCAACGTCTCGCCCGCCGGCACCGTCACCGTCAAGATCGACAAGTCGGACCCGACGCTGACGGTCACCGGCGTGCAACCCGGGCCCTACGGCGACTCGGCCACCATCACCCCCGTCCTGACCGGCGCGGACGCGGTGTCCGGCGTGGCCGGGGTCAAGGCGGAGATCGACGGCGCGGCGGTCGCCGCCGGCAAGCCAGTGGCGTTGTGGACGCTGCCGCTCGGCGAGCACCGCCTCATCGGCACCGTCACCGACCAGGCGGGCCGGACCGCGTCCACGACCGTGACGTTCGTGACGACCACGTCGTACGCGGACGTGCGGGCGCTCGTGTCGCGCTTCCGCCAGTCGGGGGCGATCACCTGGAACGCCGCGGCCGACCTGCAGGATCAGCTCGCGCAGGCGGAGCGGCACGAGAAGAAGGGCAAGCCGGGGCTGGCGGTGGCGGCGCTCGAACGGTTCGTGAAGATCGCGGAGAAGCGCGGCAACGTGCGGGACGCGGCCGTCAGGTCGGCCCTGGTCCGCGACGCCCGCGCCCTCATCGACCGCCTACGCCCAGCCTGACCCACCCCGACGGCCCCTCAACCCCGACGGCCTTCCTGCCCGAACCGTCTCCCTACCCGGGCGGTCTCCCGCACCCAGCGGCGAGACCGCCCGGCCTGCCCCGCCCCCTGCACCTCCCGCCCCTGAGCCCTGGGTCGCCCAACCAGGCGCCCTTCCTGACCCGGCGGTCTCGCTGACCCGGCGGTCTGACCTCCGCCGAAGTACGGCGGGACAGGAGGCCCACCAAAGGGGATATCTCGCGATCTTTCGGGCAGAAGGTCGGCGATGCCCACCCTCGACCTCATCCTGGCCCTCGGCGGCGCCGCCGCGCTGCTGGCCGCGATCCTCCCCGAATACCTCGCCCGCCGCGCCCTGTCCCTGCCCCTGGTCTACCTGCTGGCAGGCGTCCTCCTGTTCACCCTCCCCATCGGCTTACCGGCCCCCGACCCGATCGCCCACCGCACCGCCCTGGAACACATCACCGAGCTGTGCGTCGTCATCTCCCTCATGGGCGCGGGCCTGGCGATCAACCGCCGCACGGGCCCGCGCGGCTGGTCCACCACGTGGCGGCTGCTCGCCCTGGGCATGCCGCTCACCGTCGCGGGCGTGGCCGCCGCCGCCCTCGCCCTGCCGGGCTGGCCGATCGGCGCCGCGCTGCTGCTCGGCGCCGTCCTCGCGCCCACCGACCCGGTGCTCGCCTCGGACGTGCACGTCGGCGAGCCCGTGGACGCCCAGAACGCCGACGACGAGGTCCGTTTCGCGCTGACCTCGGAGGCGGGGCTGAACGACGGGCTGGCCTTCCCCATCGTGTACGCGGCCATCGCCGTCGCGGCGGGCACGGCGGGCTGGGCGGGGGAGTGGGTGCTGACGGACGTGCTCTACCGGACGGCCGCCGGCGCCGTCCTGGGGCTGCTGATCGGCCGCCTGCTCGGCAGGCTGTTCTTCCGCGCCCGCTCGGACGGCCTGCGCCTGTCGGAGCGCCGCGACGGTTTCGTCGCGCTGGCCTGCACGTTCCTCGCGTACGGGGTGACCGAGCTGGCCCAGGGCTACGGCTTCGTCGCGGTGTTCGTCACCGCGTGCGCCATCAGGAGCGCCGAGCACGGCCACGGCTACAACAACGTGCTGCACGGCTTCGTGGAGCAGATCGAGCGGCTGCTCACGGCCTGGCTGCTGCTCCTGCTCGGCGGCTTCGTGGCGACCGGCGGCCTGGCGGCGCTCACCTGGCGCGGCGCCGCCGTCGGCCTCCTGCTGCTGTTCGTCATCCGGCCGCTGGCCGGCTGGCTGGTGCAGTGGCGCGGACGGGCGGGGCCGAGGGAACGGCTGGCGATCTCGTTCTTCGGCATCCGGGGGATCGGGTCGCTGTTCTACCTGGCGTACGCGCTGGGGCAGGCCGACTTCGGCGTCCCGGCGGAGGAGCTGTGGGCGGTCACCGGGTTCACGGTGCTGGCCTCGGTGGTGCTGCACGGCGTCACGGCGACCCCGGTGATGGCGCACGTGGACGCCATCCGCGAGCGAATGTCCCCCCAACACTGAGCACCGGCCGCGAGCGGCCCTCGCCCCGGCCCTGAGCACCGGCCGCGATCAGTGAGCGGACGTCCTCCCGCCGCCGAGCGACAGCCCGGCCAGCGCCGCCAGCGCCGGGACGGCGACGGTCAGCAGCCCGATCATCCCCCACGGCGTCTCGAACGGCACCCGCGGCACCACGTCCCACCCGACCGTGGCAGTGGCGGGCCAGGCCAGCAACAGACCGGCCACGCAGCCGGCCACCACACCCGGCACCGTGCCGCACGCCGCCGCCAGCGCCGCCCGGCAGGCGGTGAGCAGCCGCGGGGAGCCGAGCCGCCGCAGGACCCGCGGACGACGCGACCGCGCCGTGGCCACCAGCGCGCCGCCGAGGGCGATGAGCGCGACGATCCCGGCGAGGTACCGCCAGTTGTCCGTGCTCCGGTACCCCTGCTCCAGGTACACCCCGGCGTCATCGCCCAGCCGGGCGGCGATCCGGTCCCTGTCGGCCTCGGACGCGCGATGCAGCGAGGGGTCCACGATCAGCGCCACGACGTCGAGCCGCAACCCCAGGCCCTGAACGGACTCCATGGGCACGAACACCCGCTCCAGCCCGCCGGGGACGGGCTCGGCGTGGGTCGCCTGGATGCTCCTGACCTTGGAGCCGTCGGGGCCGGTGAGTCCATGCCAGAGCTGCACGGTGTGACCCGATAGCGGCTCGGCCGCCACCACGACGGCCGTGCCCGGGTCGTGGGGCGCAGACGGATTCCCGGTGAGGTAGCGCAGCAGCGCCCGGTCGCCGATATAGGCGGTGTCATCGCTCTCCGACACGTTGAGATACCCCGACGAGCCCACCTCGTGGCCGCGGGCGAGCGGCACGCCGGGCAACTCCTGCCGGACGGCCGCCTCGGCAGCCGCCGCCTGCTCCGGACTGAAGTTGACGACGAGCGCGCCCGGCTGAGCCAGCGGCTCGTGGTTCGCCCTGTCCTGCGCGGTCTGCGCGTACGCGACGATCACCAGCGCGACGGTGACCGCCGTGGCCACCATGGTCGCCGCCACGGCGGGTGCGGTGCGCGTCCGGTCGTCCGCCAGGTGCCGGGCCGCAGGCCGCAACGGCCCCGGCAGCCGCGCGGAGCCCCGCCCGAGCACGCCGAGCAGCCATGGGACGGCGGGCCCGAGCCCGAGCAGGAACACCGACGCGCTGAAGAAGGCCGCCAGCTCGGTCATCGCCGACCCGAAGTCGTCGTACGCCCCGTCCTCGAACGTGTTCCACGCCGCGATCCCCATCCCCACGAGCCCCATGCCCGCCACGCTCGCTCCCCGCGACAGGTAACCGGCCCACACGTCGCCATGCCGCCCGCGCGGCGCGGCGAGCGCCGCGAGGACCGTGGCGCAGCACACCAGCATCACCGGCACCCCGTAGATGACCACGAAGAACAGCAGGAAGGCGATGTCCGGCACATCCGGAGAATACGCCCCTGTAATGAGTCTGAGATTGACGACGTGCGCATCGTGGGCAGGGCGCTGCGCCCGAAGGCAGTTCCTGACCCCGCACACGTCACCCCGGCGTACTTTTCGCCCGTTCCGCCGCCTCTGCCTTGCTCGCTGAAGGACGAGCCAGGAGGGGACTGATCACCATGGCGACGACACCTGCGGCGCCCGAGCGGGTCCGCCGCGCCTACCCGGCGCCGGTCAGGGACGGTGACGACGCGTTCGTACCGCTGGCGGCGCGGATCGGCGCGGTGGCGGCGCGGCACGCGGCCGAGCACGACCGGGACGCCACCTTCGTGGCCCCCGCCTACCGCGCGATGCGCGAGCACGGCTACCTGCGCCTCCCCGTGCCCGCCGAACTGGGCGGGCTGGGGGCGTCCCTGCGGCAGGTCTGCTACGCGCAAGCCGAGCTGGGCCGCCACGACGGCGCCACCGCGCTGGCCGTCTCCATGCACCTGCACAGCACACTCACTCAGGCCTTCCTGCACGAACGCGGCGCGCCGGGCGCCGGTCAGGTGCTGCGCCGGATCGCCTCAAGCGACCTGGTGATCGCCACCAGCGGCGGCTCCGACTGGCTGTGGCCGGACACGGTCGCCACCGTCCAGGACGACGGCTCGCTGCGGGTCAGCGGACGCAAGGTCTTCTGCAGCCAGGCCCCCGAGGCCGGCGCCGTCAGCACCTGCGCGGTGCTCGGCCGGCCGGGCCCCGGTGCCGAGGTGGCGCACTTCTCGGTGCCGCTGCCCTCGCCCGGCGTGCGGCTGGAGGAGACCTGGGACACGCTCGGCATGCGCGGCACCGCCAGCCACGACCTCGTCCTCGACGACGTACGCGTCCCGGCCGAGGCGATCGTGGCCCGGCGGCCGTGGGGCGAGTTCGGCGACGTGCTGACCACGGCCGAGGTGCACTTCGCGCCGGTCGTCGCCGCCACCTACCTCGGCATCGCCGCCCAGGCCCGCGACGCCGCCCTCACCCGAGCCCGCACCCGAGCCCAACCCCGCACCCTCACCCCCGCCACCACCTCCGCTGCCACCACCTCTGCTGCCACCGGCACCACCGCCTCCGCCACCACCACCACCGGCACCGGCACCTCCCCCGCCACCAGCACCGCCGCCACCAGCCCCGCCGCCACCAGCCCCGCCGCCACCAGCCCCGCCGTCGCCGCAACCGGCGCTGCGTCTCGCGCTGAGGGCGGCGGCGTGTCTGCGGCTGAGGGCGGTGCGGCGTCTCGTGCTGGGGACGGCGGCGCGTCTCAGGCTGGGAGCGCCGCGTCTCAGACCGCCGCTCCGCCGCACGGCTCCCGTCCTGCGACCGTGTCGCCCACCGCGCAGCGGGTGGCCGGGCTCATGGACGCCCGCCTCAGGACCGCCTGGTGGTCGCTCACCGGCGCGCTGGACGACCTCGGCCCCGGCTACGCCTGCACCCCCGACACACTCGCCACCGTGATGATCGCGAAGAGGGAGGCGGTCCTGGCCGCCGTGGAGGTGGTCGGCCTGGCCATGGACCTGGCGGGCGGAGGCTCGTACTTCCGCCGCTCCCCGCTCGAACGCGCCTGCCGCGACGTCCGCGCCGGGACGTTCCACCCCCTCACCCCCGAGGCGACCCTCCTGTACGCGGGCAAGCTCGCCTTCGGCGACCCGGGAGTGACCGAGTGACGATCACAGGGGCTCGTACCGGGTAGGTTGGCGCTCCATGGAGGCACGCCCGAAGCACTCTCGACCCCGACGGCTGGCCCTGCCCGCCTGTCTGCTCGCCTGCGCGGCGGCGTGCGGAACGGCTCCGGCGACCACGCCGACCAGCCCACCGGCCGATCAGCCGACCATCACGGCGACGGCGACGGCGACGGAGACGGTGACGCCGGAGAAGGAGCTCCCGGCACCCGACGAGAAGATCCCCACCACCGCCGCCAAACTGGCAGCGGCCCTGGAGGAGACCACCGAGGAGCTCAACGCGTCCATCGACGCCTGGTCCAAGGACGGCGAGCCGCCCGAGGACCTCGAACTGCTGGCCCTGCACCAGCAGCGCATCTACCGCTACGCCGCCCGCCACCCCCCACTGGCGACCAAGGCCTTCGCCCGCCTGCCCAAGGCACTGGCCGCGCAGGCCAGGGACAACACGGAGGCGATCCGCGGTCTGCTCGCCCTGGCCCACCCCATCGACCCGGACGCCGTCTTCAAGACGCAGCCCGCCCGCCCCGCAGGGGAGCTGCTCGGCTACTTCAAGAAGGCCGAGCGGAAGTTCGGGGTGGAGTGGGAGGTGCTGGCGGCGGTGATGTTCTCGGAGACGAAGTTCGGACGGGTGAAGGCCGACAGCCACGTCGGCGCCCAGGGGCCGATGCAGTTCATGCCCGCCACGTGGAAGGCGTACGGGATGGGCGGCGACGTGCGCGACCCGCGCGACGCGGTGATGGGCGCGGCCAACTACCTCAAGGCCAGCGGCGCGCCCCGCGACTACCGGCGGGCCCTGCACGCCTACAACCCGTCCCAGGCGTACGTGAACGCCATCCTGCTGCACGCCGGCCAGATCAAGCGCGACCCGCGCGCCTACTACGCCTACTACACCTGGCAGGTGTACGTGATCACCACGGCGGGGGAGCGCCGCCTGACCGGCCCTTAGGTCAGGCGTGGTCGGCGCAGCAGGGGGTGGGGTTCGGCACCTCGGCGGGGGTGATCCGGCCGCCGGCGGCGGGCATGGTGAGCAGGGTCATGAGGCCGTCCCGCCAGATGGGCCTGACGTGATTGTTGGTGAGGACCGGGACGTCGTCGGGTGGCGGGTCTGGGGAGGCGAGCAGCAGCACCTGGTCGATGGCCGAGCCGTCGCGCAGCTCGCCCGCGCTGAGGGTGCCGGTGAGCAGGTCGCGGCCGGGGAAGGTGACGACCCTCCCGCTCCGCCTGGCCTCGTGCTCGGCCGCCGCCAGCGCCGCACCCGCCGCCAGCGGCCCGCCGCGCGCCTCACCCAACGCCCAGGACAAGACCGGCGAGCCGACCGGGCCGGACTCGCCCACCGCCCGCGACAAGACCGGCGAGCCGGCCGGGTCGGACTCGGCAGGCGCCCACGACACGCCAGGGGAGGCGCCCGAGGAGGCGCTGGGCGAGGTGCTGGGCGAGGTGCCTGAGGAGGTGCTGGGTGAGGTGACCGGCAGGGGGAGCGGGCCGGGGACGGTCAGGGAGCAGGCGACGTGCGGTTCGTCGCCCGCCGTGCCCGCCGGAACGAAATGGGTGCACCCTACGGTGTCGCCCGGCAGGCCGAGCCCCCGCACCACGGTGTGGAGCAGGTGCTCGGCCTCGGCCACCGTCCGGGAGCCCGCGTCGAGACCGAGGATCATCGGCGCGGCAGCACCCAGATCGGGTTGCTGTAGAACCACAGGTCGTTCCACGGGTCGGCGTCGCCGTACACGTCGATGGCGGGCCCGTTCGGGTCGACCGCCGCCCCCAGCAGTCCGGGCGCGGCGCGCTTGCCGTCGGTGCCGCGCAGCCGCAGGTAGACGGGCCGGTCCACGGCGCCGAGCTGGTAGGTGAAGGTGACGGTGCCGCTGTTCTTGTTCACCTCGTACGACTGCACGACCTTCGTGTTCGGCGTGGTGAAGGCGTCCTTGTCGGAGACGGCGCCGGTGACGTCGCCCTGGATGACGTCCACCCGGGCCAGGGTAGGCACGAACTGCGCCCAGTTGGGCCGCCCGGCCAGGGTGATCTCGATGGCCAGCTCGACGCGGGCGCCCTGCCGTACCTGGAGGGTGCCGCCGAGCGTCACGCCCCGCTGGCCGGTGCCGGCGGCGCGGGCCCGCACCACCAGCCCGCTGATCAGGCCGCCGTGATCGACCCAGACGCGGCCGGCGCGCAGGGCGTCCATGACGGCGCGGTAGGAGAAGTCCTCGGCGCCGGCGTGCGTCCGGCTGTAGAAGCCGGGCCAGAAGTCGCCGGAGCCGAAGTTGGCCACGCCCTTGTAGATCGGGTCCTCGTAGCGGCCGTTGGCGTTGAAGTCGCTGCCCGGGCCGCGGTCGCTGGTGTCGCCGTGCACCCAGTGGGAGTCGGAGTTGGCGGTGATCCACCACGGCTTGCCCTCGGCGAGGAGGCTGTCCCACAGGCCGCCGACGGTCGCGGTCATCCAGTCGAACCCGCCGAACGTCTTGTAGCTCTCGGCCGGGTAGCCGGGGAAGGAGTCGGCGCCGGGGGTGCTGTCGTAGTAGCCGCGCCCGCCGCCGGGGCCGTTCGGCTTGGCGATGCCGGCGGCCTGGTGGCCGGGCGCGCCCTCCATGCCGATCGCGATCGACGGCTGGGCGTCGCGCCAGCCGCGGATCTCGTGCGGCGAGTCGATGCCCTTCCTGGACGGGTGGTTGGCCAGGAACAGCGCGTCGGGCACGCGCCGCTTCCTGACCGCCTCGGCCAGGAAGTTCAGCCCGGCGATGGCCAGCGCCTCGTTCTGCGGCGTGTTGGAGCTCGCGCCCTTCACCGACCCGTCGAAGGAGCTCTCGAACTCCTTGAGCGTCGCCACCTCGTTCCTGCCCGGCGCGACGAACACGGTGCCGTGCTCGGCGGCCGGGATGTTCCACTCCAGGCCCTGGAAGACGAGCGTGTCCTGGACGGCCTCGCGGGCCGCCACGATGTCCGGGTTGACCTTGTCCACGCCGATCTTGGCGTGGGTGGCGCCGCCGTGGTCGGTGATGACCATCCAGCCCAGCCCGTACGCGTTGGCGTGGCGCACGTGGTCGATGACCCGGTAGACGGCGTCGGAGCTGTACTGGGTGTGGATGTGGTGGTCGCCCGCCAGCCACTGGTAGCCGTCCCTCGGCTCCCGCCCGCGTCCCCCGTCGAAGCCCGTGGAAGCGGCGGCCTGGCCCTCGCCGCCCAGCACGCCCGCGGCGGTCAGCCCGGCGCCCAGCAGCCCGGCCCGCCGGAACATGCGGCGGCGGGAGAGCTGGCCGGGCGACAGCTCGCCGTCGGGGACCGACAGGTCCCGCGCCACGGCGGCCTCGGTGTCTCCGGGCCGCTCGTGCGAGTGGTCGTGATCGTGGTGGTGGTGCCCGTGGCCCATGGGGTGTTTCTCCGTCCCGCCGGAAAGGGTGCGCCGGCTACGGCGGGAGCGTGGCGGAAGCGGATGAATCGGACATGAACGCCAGGGGAGCGGCGCATGCCCAGCCCACGGCCAACAGGGCGGTCAAGAAGACAGGGCGCGCGCCGCGTGCACCAGGGGCACGTGGCTGAAGGCCTGCGGGAAGTTGCCGACCAGCCGCCCGTAACGCGGGTCGTACTCCTCCGCCAGCAGCCCCACGTCGTTGCGCAGCGACAGCAGCCGCTCGAACAGGTCCTCGGCCTCGTCCCTGCGCCCCTGCATCGCCATCACCTCCACCATCCAGAAGCTGCACGCCAGGAACGCGCCCTCGCCGCCCTGCAGCCCGTCCACGTCGTTGTCCTCGGCGATCGGGTAGCGCAGCACGAACCCGTCGGACATCAGCTCCTTCTCGATCGCCGCCACCGTGCCCTGCACCCGGGGGTCGTCGATCGGCAGGAAGCCGACCATGGGGATCATCAGCAGCGCCGCGTCCAGCTCCGACGAGCCGTAGGACTGGGTGAAGGTGTTGCGCTGCGCGTCGTAGCCCTTCTCGCAGATCTCCGCGTGGATGACGTCGCGCAGCGTCCGCCACTTGTCGACCGGCCCGGTGCGGCCGAAGCGCTCGACGTACTTGACGGCCCTGTCGAGCGCCGCCCAGCACATCACCTTGGAGTGCACGAAGTGCCGGCGCGGGCCGCGCACCTCCCACAGGCCCTCGTCGGGCTCGTCCCAGTGGTCCTCCACGTAGTCGAGGAGCTGCCGCTGGATGGTCCACGCCCGGTCGTCGGCGGACAGGCCGCGCGTGCGGGCGACGTACAGGGAGTTCATCACCTCGCCGTAGACGTCGAGCTGGAGCTGCTTGACGGCCTCGTTGCCGATGCGGACGGGGCGGGAGCCCTCGTAGCCGTCCAGCCAGTCGAGGCGCAGCTCGGGCAGGCGGCGCTCGCCCGCGACGCCGTACATGATCTGCAGGTCCTGCGGGCGTCCGGCGATCGCGCGCAGCAGCCAGGCCCGCCAGTCGCCGGCCTCCTCCAGGTAGCCGGAGCTGATCAGCGCGTCGAGCGTGAGCGTGGCGTCGCGCAGCCAGCAGAAGCGGTAGTCCCAGTTGCGCACGCCGCCCAGGTCCTCCGGCAGGGACGTGGTGGGCGCGGCGACGATGCCGCCGGTCGGCGCGTACGTCAGGCCCTTGAGCGTGATCAGCGACCGGACCACGGCCTCCCGGTACGGCCCCGAGTAGGTGCACCTGCCGACCCACTCGGCCCAGAACGCCTCGGTCTCGTCGAGCTGGCTCTCGCAGTGGATCTGCGGCGGCATCGGCTCGTGCGAGGGATGCCAGGTGAACACGAACGGCAGCCGCTCGCCCTCGTGGACGGTGAACGTGGCCCGGTGGGCGTAGTCGCCGCCCTTGAGCGGCACGGGGGAGTGCAGCCACACCGAGTCGGGCCCGCCGATGGCCTGGAGGTGGCCGTTGGTGCGGCGCACCCACGGCACGATGCGGCCGTAGTCGAAGCGCACCCGGAGCTGCGTGGAGACCTGGACGGACCCGGACACGCCCTCCACGATGCGGACCACGTCGGGGTTGCGGTCGCGCGGCGGCATGAAGTCGATCACACGGACGGTGCCCGTGGGGGTGTCCCACTCGCTCTCCAGGATGAGCGTGTCAGGCCGGTACCGTCGTCTGGTGGCGGGTTTCCTGCCCGTGGGGCCGAGCCACCAGTGCCCGTTGCGCTCGCTGCCGAGCAGCGCCGCGAAACAGGCCGGCGAGTCGAACCTGGGCAGGCAGAGCCAGTCGATGGAGCCGTCCCGTCCCACGAGCGCGGCGGACTGCATGTCTCCGATCAGCGCGTAATCCTCGATCCGCATGCCTAGACGCTACTGCGAGAAGAGGTGATCCCGTGGCCGGGCCGATCATGTCGCGTCATGCCCGTCCCTGGCCACGGGATCAGTCAGAGGGAACCAGCGGGTGAACACCTGCGTCAACGGCCCGATCGCCAGCGCGAACACCACCGTCCCCAGACCCACCGTGCCGCCCAGCAGCCAGCCCGCGATCAGCACCGCGACCTCGATGGACAGGCGCGCCAGCCGTACGGACATGCCCAGCCGCACCAGGCCCGTCATGATGCCGTCGCGGGGGCCGGGGCCCAGGCCGGCGCCGATGTAGAGCAGGGTGGACAGGGCGATGACGACCACGCCCATGATCAGGTAGAAAGTCTGGAACGCCAGGTGGCCGGTGTCGGGCAGCAGGAAGATCGCGGCGTCCGCGAACGGGCCGACGAGCAGCACGTTGCTGATCGTGCCGAGGCCGGGCCGCTGCCTCATCGGGATCCACAGCAGCATGACCAGCGCGCCCACCGCGAGGATGACGGTCCCGATCGACAGGCCGGTACGCAGCGCGGCGCCCTCGTGGAAGACGTTCCACGGGCCGTTGCCGAGGCCCGACTTCACCTGGAGGGCGATGCCGAGCCCGTACAGGGCCAGACCGCCGTAGAGGCGGACGAGCCGGGCGGGCAGCGAGCTCGGCAGCGGGACGGTTGATTCGCTCATGATGGCTTCAGATTGGCATCCTCCGATTTGCCAAAACAGGGCCAATCCCGAAAAGTGGCCTTATGCGGCACATGTCAGCCATGCAGGTGGCGCGGCTCGTGGACGTCGATCCGGCGGCGCGCCCGTACTACCGCGCCCTCGCCGACGGCGTCCGCACGCTGATCATGGACGGCCAGATCCCGGTCCGCGTGCGCCTGCCCGCAGAACGCCACCTCGCCGAGACCCTGAAGGTCAGCCGCACCACCGTGACCGCCGCCTACGACCTGCTGCGCGAGGGCGGCTACCTGGAGAGCCGCCAGGGCTCGGGAAGCTGGACCGCCCTGCCCGACCCGGCCGTCTCGCCCGACAATCCGTGGCTCGGCACCGACCGCGACGGCCTCATCCAGCTCCACACCGCCGCCCCGGCCGCCCCCGCCTCCCTGGTCGCCGCCATGACGGCGGCGGTCGAGGACCTGCCCAGGTACGGCATGGGCAACGGCTACGACCCCATGGGCCTGCCGTCGCTCAGGGAACGCGTCGCCGCCCGCTACACCGCCAGGGGAGTGGCCACCAGGCCGGAGCAGATCGTCGTCACCACCGGCGCCCAGCACGCCCTCCACCTCGTCATGGGCCTGCTCGCCGGCCCCGGCGACGCGGTGATCGTGGAGTCGCCGACGTACCCGCACGCCATCGACGCCGCCCGCAGGCGCGGCGCCCGCATCGTCCCCGTCGGCGTCTCCCACGACGGCTGGCGGCCCGACCTCGTCGCCGGCGCCATGCTCCAGTCGGGGGCGCGCCTGGCCTACCTCATGCCCGACTTCCAGAACCCGACGGGCGCCCTCATGGCCGACCCCGTGCGTGCCGCCGTCGTCGGCGCCGCCCGCCGCGCCGGCACGCTGCTCCTGGTGGACGAGACCTGGTCGGAGCTCGCGCTCGACGACGTGCCCGCCACCTCCCCGATGGCCGCCTTCGACACCGACAACCGCGTCATCAGCATCGGCTCAGCCTCCAAGCTGTGGTGGGGCGGGCTGCGCATCGGCTGGATCCGCGCCACCGCCGCCCTGGCCCGCCGCCTCACCACGTTCCGCTCGTCGGTGGACATCGCCAGCCCCGTGCTGGAGCAGCTCGTCGTGGCGCGGCTGTTCGACCGGCTGGAGGAGACCCGCGCCGAGCGCCGCCGCACGCTGCGCGCCTCCCGCGACGCCCTGGCCGCCGAGCTGCGCGCCCACCTGCCGGAGTGGACGTTCGAGCTGCCGCGCGGCGGCGGCGCCCTCTGGGCCCGCCTGGACGGGGCCGGCTCCACGGCGCTCGCGGAGGCCGCGCTCTCCCACGGGGTACGCCTGGCGCCCGGCCCCTGGTTCGGGCTGGAGGGCACCTTGGAGGGCTACCTGCGGCTGCCGTACACCCAGCCGCCTTGCCTGCTCGCGGACGCGGTCCTCCGTCTGCGCGCCGCCCGCGACCACGGCCCCACCGGCGCCCCGCGCCCGCCGGACCAGCTCATCGCGATGGTGTGAACGTCTTCGGGCGTCACTCGCCGACGCCCCTGACTCCGCGTCATTCGCTGACGCCCCTGGCCAGCGGCGCGCGCCACTTGTAGCGCATCGCCGCGATCCGCAGCCCGAACGCCAGCAGCGCCGCCGCCAGCGTGGCCGGCCACCCGTGCCACCCGTAGGACGACAACCCGGCCATCGCCGCCGACCCCAGCAGCGCGGGCACCGCGTAGAGCTGCCGGTCGTACAGCAGCGTGGGGATCTCCCCGGCCAGCACGTCGCGCAGCATGCCCCCGCCCACGGCGGTCGTCACCCCGAGGAGCGCCGAGTGCAGCGGGCTCAGGCCGTACGCCATGGCCTTCTCGGTGCCGACCGCGCAGAACAGGCCGAGCCCCGCCGCGTCGAGCACCAGGATGGCCGGCATGACGCGGGCCACGTGCGGATGGAAGAAGAAGACGATCACCGTGGCGGCGATGGGCACCAGCACGTACCCGAGGCTCTGGAAGGCGATCGGCCGCACGTTCAGGATGAGGTCGCGCACGACGCCGCCGCCGAGCGCGGTCATCCCGGCCAGCACCCCCATCCCGACGGCGTCGAGCCGCTTGCGCACCCCCATGAGCGCGCCGGACAGGGCGAAGACGAAGATGCCGGCAAGGTCGAGAAGTTCAGACACGATCGGAATGTCTACCGCATGGCGGGTTCGTGGTGCTCGGCCATCATCGTCCGCAGGGTCCGCGTGAACAGGAACAGCGCCAGCCCGGCCACGATCGCCATCGCCGCGAGCACCAGGTAGTACATCGGCTCGGACAGCACCCGGCCGAGCCGCCCGGTTTGCCCGCCGACCGCGTCGCCGACCGACACTGCGATGAACCAGATGCCCAGCATCTGCCCCTTGAACGCCTCGGGCGCCAGCTTCGTCGTCACCGACAGCCCGACCGGGCTGAGCGACAGCTCGCCGAACACCTGGATCAGGTAGACCAGCACCAGCCACCACACCGACACCCGCCCCGCGCCGGCCAGCCCCGCCGCCACGGCCATCACCACGAAGCTCAGCCCCACCATGACCAGCGCGAACCCGAACTTCTGCGGCGTGCTCACCCGCGTGCCGAGCTTCACCCACAGCGCCGCGAACACCGGCACGAAGATCATGATGAACAGCGGGTTGAACGACTGCGTGGTGGCCTGGTTGATGGTGAAGCCGAACAGGGACAGGTCGGTGTGGTCCTGGGCGAAGAACAGCAGCTTGCTCGGCGCCAGGTCGTAGATCATCCAGAAGATGGACGCGGCCACGAACAGCCAGATGTAGGCCTTCATCCGGATGCGTTCGTCGCCGGTCAGGTCGTGGCTGCCGAACATGATGTAGCCGAAGTACGCGACCGGCACGATCAGGATGACCAGCGTGAGCGCCACCGTGAACCGGTCGATCGTGAGCGTGCCGGTCGCCGCCCACGCGCCCAGCACGACGAGCACCAGCACCACGCCCAGCGCCGCCAGGCGGCCGAAGCGGCGGCGCTCGCGCGGCGACAGCCGCATGCCGGGGCGCTCGCCGACGCCGCGCAGGCTCCGGCCGCCCAGCACGTACTGCAGGAGGCCGAGCGCCATGCCGACCGCCGCCGCGCTGAACCCCAGGTGCCAGCGGTCGCCCTCGGCCAGCCACCCCACCACCAGCGGTGCGAAGAAGGCGCCGAGGTTGATGCCCAGGTAGAACAGCGAGAACCCGGCATCCCTGCGCCCGTCGTCGCCCTCGGGGTAGAGCCGGCCGACCATGACCGAGATGTTCGGCTTGAGCAGGCCCGTGCCGACGATGATCAGCAGCAGCCCCAGCCAGACGAACAGCCCCGTGGTCACCGGGATCGCCATGCTGATGTGCCCCAGCATGATGACGAACCCGCCCCAGAACACCGAGCGCCGCGCCCCCAGGATGCGGTCGGCGATCCAGCCGCCCGGCAGCGCCACCAGATAGATGAGCGCCCCGTAGACGCCCACCACCGCCTGCGACGTCTCCTGCGACAGCCCGAGGCCCGCGTGCGCCGGTGAGGCGGCCATGAACGTGGCCAGGATCGCCCGCAGGCCGTACCAGGAGAAGCGTTCCCACATCTCGGTGCCGAACAGGGTCGCCAGGCCCCACGGATGCCCGAAGAACGTCCTGTCACTCACGCGGCCCCCAACACTGATCGCAACACTCTGATCACTTTACGTGACGGACGGAGGTGTTTCTCCGCAAGCTCTTGCCGCTACTTGCGGCGCTGTGGTGCGATGCACAGCAATCATGCAAGTGATTACTGACTGGAGGCGGGTGCCATGGGCGAAGTCCTCGAAGTCCGGGCCGAGATCGAGCGGCAGATCGCCGGCCGTACCGTGTGCGAGCAGCTCCGGCAGGCGGCGGAAGAGCATCACGACGCACCCGCCTACTCCGACCCCGAGGGGGACGGCTGGCGCACGCTCAGCTACGGGCAGGCGCGCGAACGGGTGCTGGAGATAGCCGCCGCGTTCATCGCTCTCGGGCTCGAACCCGGCGAGGCCGTGGCCCTCATGATGGTCAACCGCAGCGAGCACGTCCTGGCCGATCTCGGCGCGGTGCACGCGGGCGGCGTCGGCTGCACGGTCTACTCGACGTTCGCGCCCGACCAGATCGCCTTCGTGGCCGACAACGTGGGCGCCAGGTACGCCGTGCTCGGCGGCCCCGCCGACCTGGCCCGCTGGGAGCCGGTGCTCGACCGGCTGGACGGCCTGCGCAAGATCATTGTGCTGGAGGGCGCGCCCGCCGGCGACCGCTTCATGTCCTGGGACGACTTCCTCACCCTCGGCCGCGAACGCCTCGCCGTCGACCCGGGCCAGGTCGAGGCGCGCTGGCGCGCCGTCACCCAGGACGACGTCGCCACCGTTCTCTACACCTCGGGCACCACCGGCACCCCCAAGGGCGTGCCGCTCACGCACACCAACATCTTCTACGAGGTCGCCGCCACCGACCGCCTCACCTCGCTGCCCATGCGCGGCACCCAGATCTCCTACCTCACCTACGCGCACATCGCCGAGCGCATCCTCAGCCTCTACCTGCCGCTGGTCAAGGTCTCCCACGTGCACTTCTGCACCGACCTGGCCAACCTGGGCGCCACGCTCGGGCAGGTCAGGCCGATGATGTTCTTCGGCGTGCCGCGCGTGTGGGAGAAGATGATGGCGCGTCTGCTCGCCGTGCTCGCCACGCAGCCCGAGGAGCAGCAGGCCGCCGTACGCGAGGCCATGGCGGCCGGCGCCGCCTACGTCGAGGCCGGCCAGTACGGCCACACGATCACCCCCGAGATCCAGGCCGCCTACGAGAAGGCGGACGCCGCGCTGCTGTCCGTCATCCGCGGCATGATCGGGTTCGACCGCGCCGAGTGGACCGCCACCGGCGCCGCGCCGCTGCCCGACGAGGTCCAGCGCTTCTACGCCGGGCTCGGGCTGAAGGTCATCGACGTGTACGGCATGACGGAGACGACCGGCGCCTTCACCGGCAACAGCCCCGCCTGCTACCGCCTGGGCACCGTCGGCAGGGCCGAGCCGGGCGTCGAGATCCGCATCGCCGACGACGGCGAACTCCTCACCCGAAGCCCCCTCAACACCTCCGGCTACCTCGACCGCCCCGAGGCCACCGCCGAGCTGATCGACGCCGACGGCTGGCTGCACACCGGCGACATCGGCACCGTGGACGACGACGGCTTCTACCGCGTCGTGGACCGCAAGAAAGAGCTGATCATCACCGCGGGCGGCGAGAACATCTCCCCGGCCGAGATCGAGAACCACCTCAAACAGCACAACCTCATCGGCCAGGCCCTCGCCTACGGCGACAACCGGCCCCACACGGTGGCCGTCCTGACGCTGGACGCCGAGGTCGCGCCGGGCTGGGCGCAGGCGCGCGGCATCACCTTCGGCTCGCTGGCCGAGCTGGCCGAGCACCCCGAGGTGCTGGCCGAGGTCGAGGCGGCCGTGCAGGTCGCCAACGCCAAGCTCGCCAGGGTGCAGCAGGTCAAGAAGTGGGCGCTGCTCGGCGTGGAGTGGACGGCCGAGACCGAGGAGCTCACCCCGAGCCTGAAGCTGAAGCGGCGGATCATCCACACCAAGTACGCCGACGTCATCGAAGGGCTCTACGGCGAGTCTGTCTGAGGCTTTTGCCATTCGGGGCGTGTGTTGTGGTCCTGTCCATTACCGGACGGTTCCTACCGTCTCGATCATGACCAGAAGTGTTCTTCTCGTCTCGCTCGCGGCGGGGTCGCTCACGGTGCCCGCACCTGCTGCCTCCGCCGCGATCGAGCCCGCCATCCGCGCCATCACCGTACGCCCCGCCGAACCCGTGGTCGGGGCGCAGGGGTCCGTCCGCCTGGTGATCGATGTGGTCGCCAAGGGGGTGGTACGTGGTAAGGACGGCGTCACCGTCAAGGTCGAGCCGGGCGCCCCGCCCGCCGGCGCCGCCCCGATCACGGGGGCCCCGCCGGCGGGGTCACCGGCCCAGCAACCGGCCCAGCCGCCCGTCCGGCCACCCGCGCACGTGCCCATCAAGCCACCCGCCAACCCACCAGCCCAGCAACCGGGCCAGCAACCGGGCCAGCAACCGGGCCAGCAACCGGGCCAGCAACCGGGCCAGCAACCGGGCCAGCAACCGGGCCGGCATCCCGGACACGCGCCTGCTCAGCCGCCCGCGCACGCGCCCAGCAAACCGGCGGCCCAGTCACCTGCACAGCCGCCCGCCCAACCGCCTGCCCAGTCACCCGCGTCACCCGCGCAGCCTCCTGCCCACGCGCCCGCCGAGCCGCCCGCCCAGGGCCCGGCGGTCCAGCCGCCCGCCCAGAGCGCGGTGATGCCGCCCGCTCAGGCCCAGGCGCCTATTCAGGGTCAGGCGCACGTCCATGCACCGGCCCAGGGACCCGTCCAAGCCCAGGCCCACGTCCAGGCGCCAGTCCAGGCCCAGACCCACGTCCAGGCGCCCGCCCTGGCACCCGCCCAGACCCCGGACGGAACGACCGTCCTCACCCCGGCCCAGGCGTCCGGCGGCGCACCCGGCATCGCCTTCGCCGCGGGCCCGCTGCCCAGCCCCGCCGCGAACACCTCCCCGCAGGGCGGCACGAACCCCGCCCTGCTGGACGAGGAGCCCGCCTGGACCGGCGGCCCGCAACCGGCCCCGCTGGCCCAGCCCGGCGCTCCGAAGGACGGCATCCCGGGCGCGGGCCGTCCCGTCCTGCCGCCCCGCCTGGTCTGGCGCCTGGCCGGGGGAGCCCACCTGCAGCCCCAGGGCGCGTCCAGGACGAGGACGGACGAGTGGCAGACCTGGCGCTTCCTCCCGGACAAGAAGCTGAACCGCTTCTACCCGGCGGGCACCTGGACGATCACCGCCACCGCCAAGGGCGTCAACGGCGCCACGATCACCCAGTACGCCTCGTTCGAGCTGAAGCGCGAGACGAAGCTGACGTCCGTCCGGGCGGAGAAGTCGGCCCGCGCGGACGGCGTGCGCCTGCGCGGCTCGCTGACCCGGGTGGACCCGCGCGGCCTCACGGACTTCGGCCCGTTCGCCAAGCAGCGCCTGGAGGTGCTGTGGCGTCCGGACGCGTCCTCCGGCTGGCAGGCGGTGGGGCAGGCCACGACGGACGGGGCGGGCGCGTTCATGGGGACGGTCCAGGGACGCACGGACGGTTACTGGCGCGTCCGCTTCCCCGGAACAGGACACTACGCACCAGATCTCTCTAAATCCCGACAAATAGCCCAATAAACGTATAAGGGTCACCCGAACCCCCCACTCCCGCTCCGTTGCCAAACCGTGATCAACTTTGTCGCAACTTTTCCTGACCTTTACGCGTCATTGGCATTTGACGTGCCCGTACGGGTGCGTCTTTTCGGACGGGGAAGGATTTCTGTTTTGAAGATGCGACGTCTAGCCGCCGGCCTGGCGGCTGCGGCCCTGGGCGCGACCCTGGTGGCCACCGCCGCCTCGCCCGCCCTCGCGGACGACCCGGGCCTCGACCCGGATGTCGCCGGCGGCCACACCAGCCTCAAGCTCGACGTGAACCCCGAGCCCGCCTGGCGCGGCAAGCCCCTCACCGTGGAGGGCAAGCTCTCCGTGGAGTGCGACGAGGACTACATCAGCGGCTTCGTCTCGGTGCACCACGCCGACACCTGCAAGAAGTCCGAGCGCTGGCACCGCCTGGCGCACAAGCGGGTCGTGATCCTCTTCCAGCCGGACGGCAGCGGCCGCTGGGAGCACGTGGAGACCGTCCGCACCAGCGGCAAGGGTTACTTCGGCCTGCGGGTGCCCGCCCGTGAGTCGGGCACGTGGCGCGCGGTCTTCGAGGGCAGCAGGTACCTCGCGCCCTCGGAGGGCAAGGACTGGGTGAAGGTCATCGGCCGTCACTGACGCTCCGGAACCTCGAACGCCCGGCCACCACGGCCGGGCGTTCGCCGTTTCCGAAGAGGTCTCAGTAGGACACGGCCACCTGCACCCGGTGATGCGCGGGCGTCTCGGCCTCGTCCACCAGCGCCACCGCCAGATCCGCGTACGAGAACGCCGGATCCCCCTCCCGCGCCTCCGGCACCCGGCCGTCCCCGAACCGGTACCGGCCGGTCCTGGCCGCCTCGGCGTCCAGGAACACCGGCGGCGGCGCGATCACCACCCAGTCCAGCGCCGACCCCGCCAGCAGCTCCAGCTCGGCGGCATGCCCCAGTGAGAACGCCCGCGCGTCCTCGGGGAAGCCCGGGGTGTCGATGAGCCGCACGCCGGGCGAGACCTCCAGCAGGCTCCCGATGCCCAGCGCCACCAGCCGGGACACCCCGGCCCGCGCCAGCCCCTCCACCAGCGCCCGCGTGGCGGCGGTGTAGAACTCCCGCGACCCCATGTCCAGCCGCGCCGCCACCTGCACCGCCACGTCGTGCCCCGCGGCCAGCGCGGCCACGCTGCCGCTGTCGGTGACGTCCCCGGCGGCCACCTTCACCCGCGCGCCGCCCAGCTCCGGATGCCTGCCCGGGTCCCGCACCACGGCCGTCACCTCGTGCCCGCGCCCGGCCGCCTCCGCGACCACCCTCACCCCGGCCCGCCCACCGGCTCCGAACACCACGATCCCGCTCATCCGTGCCTCCGTCACACCGCCGGCGGCCGGTCCTTCCGGCCGCCCCCGCAGACGGTAGGGGGCGGGACATCGCTTTCCGCAACGATAGTTACCTACGATGACGGGATGGCCGAGCCACTCGATCCGGACATGTTCACCGGCTGCCCGCCGGTCGCCGCGCCGATCCGCATCGGCGACAAATGGACCGCCAAGATCATCCGCTGCCTGGAGCTCGGGCCGCGCCGCTTCACCGAGCTCCAGACGCCGCTGCGTGGCATCACCCCGAAGGTGCTCACCGAGTCGCTGCGCGCCATGGAGCGCGACGGGCTGCTCACCCGCACCCCGTACGACGAGATCCCGCCGCGCGTCGTGTACGAGCTCACCGACCTCGGCCGCAGCCTGCTCGAACCGATGAACGCCGGCTGCGAATGGTCCCGCAGGCACCTGCCGGAGCTGCTGCGCGCCCGCGACGCCTGGTACACGGCATCGTGACCCGCACGCCCGCCCTCCCGGAATCGATCTAGGGAAGAATGTGTTGTCGTGCCGTGAAGTGTCGGATTTTGAGGGCGGGCAGGCACCCGTCGTAGTCTGGCCCTCTGGCGAACGAACAGGAGGTGACGCCCCATGTTGCGAGACTCGTTCGGACGGGTGGCGACGGATCTGCGGGTGTCCCTCACGGACAAGTGCAATCTGCGCTGCACGTACTGCATGCCGCCCGAAGGTCTCGACTGGCTGCCGAGCGCCAAGCTCCTGACGGCCGACGAGATCGTCCGCCTGGTCACGATCGGCGTCGAACGCCTCGGCATCACCGAGGTCCGCTACACCGGCGGCGAGCCCCTGCTGCGCCGCGAGCTGGTCGACATCGTCGCCCGCACCACCACCCTGACCCCCAGGCCCCAGGTCTCCCTCACCACCAACGGCATCGGCCTGGCCCGCCTCGCGGGCCCGCTCGCCGCCGCCGGCCTCGACCGGGTGAACGTCTCCCTCGACACCCTCGACGCCGCCACGTTCAAGCGGCTCGCGCACCGCGACAGGCACGCCGACGTCATCGCCGGCCTCGCCGCCGCCGACGCGGCCGGCCTGCGGCCCGTCAAGGTCAACGCCGTGCTGATGCGCGGCGTCAACGACCACGAAGCCGTCCCGCTGCTGCGCTGGTGCCTCGACCAGGGGTACGAGCTGCGCTTCATCGAGCAGATGCCCCTCGACGCCCAGCACGGCTGGAGCCGCGAGGACATGGTCACCGCCGACGAGATCCTCAAGCTCCTGTCCGCGTCCTTCGACCTGACCCCCGACGACCTGGAGGAACGCGGCAGCGCCCCGGCCGAACGCTTCCTCGTGGACGGCGGGCCCGCCAGGGTGGGCGTGATCGGCTCGGTGACGCGGCCGTTCTGCGGGGCCTGCGACCGGGTACGGCTCACCGCCGACGGGCAGGTGCGCAACTGCCTGTTCGCCACCGAGGAGTCCGACCTGAAGACGGCCCTGCGGGACGGGGCGTCCGATGAGGAGCTGGCCGAGCGGTGGATGGTGGCTGTTTCCCGGAAGCGGGCGGGGCACGGCATCGACGACCCGTCGTTCCTCCAGCCCTCCCGCCCCATGTCCGCCATCGGCGGCTAACCACCTCCCACCCCCCGCGACCCCGACCTCTCACGACCGCCCCCCTACCGGCCCGACCGCCCCACGACCGGCCCTTCCACCCTATGACCGGCGCGCCCCGCCCCACGAGCGGCCCGCCCGACCTGCGACCGACCCGACCCGCTCCCCAACCGGCGCGATTGCCCCGCGACCGGCCCCACCCTTCCCGCCGATCGGCCCCAACTCACCTTGGCCGGTCTTGTTGCACTCCCGCCCCGCCCCTGACACGCCCGCGCCCGCCGCGCCCAGCCCACCGAGACATGCCTGCGCCACAATGGACCACCAGGAGGAGGCTCACATGCACGTGCTCAACGAATGGACCGCCCTGGCCTGCAAGGAACTGGGCATCGACCCGGCCACCGTGGACCGCGACCTCATTCTCGACCTCACCAAGGAGGTGGCCCACGGCGTCGCCAGGCCGGCCGCGCCGCTGACGGCGTACCTGCTGGGCCTGGCTCAGGGGGCGGGCACCGCGCCCGAGGACGCCGTCGCCAGACTGACCACATTGGCGAAGAACTGGAGCCAAGCGACCACTGAGACGCTGACAGACGGCTGACACTCGAACGAACTCTTGAAGTCAAGCTCGCCCCGCCTGAAGATTTCCTGTGAATAACGAGGCGGGGGCGAGTGTAAACGATTTCGGGAAAGCCGCCCTATCCAACAGCGGGCACGGCACACACTGATCGAATCATGGCCGGGAAAAGGGCGACGCCGGGTGGTTACGGGGGCAAACCACCCGGCGTCGCTTCATCGGCGTTCCGACGGGGGCCCGGAACGCCGGCACCAGCACTCCGACGGGGGACCGGAGCGCTTGGCTAAAGCGTACACCTACAACCCGTGGGATGCGTCAAGACTTAGTCACGACCCGATCTCGCGTCGATGCAGCGGTATCTCGGTTTGGTTAGCCTCAGGGGACTGAAAGGTAGGGGGAGGGGCGTCGTTGCTCCTCTCATTGGCCCCGATTACCGCTATGTATGGCAAAAAGACGGCCGCCGCGATGAACAGCAGCCGGTACGGCCACGGCACCGGCACCACGACCGCCAGGATCAGGCAGATCGTGCGAATCCCCATCTTGATGAGGTAGCTGACCTCACGCTTACGGATGTCCGCGGTCAGTGACGGTCTCGCGTCTGTGACCTGGTGGACGGCTGGTTTCCTGCGCCACCCCTTCATGACTTCCACGGTAGCCCCAGGAGGGCGCGGTGGCGACGGCAGCCCGGTGCGGACGCGGGGGTCATGCGATCATGGCCTTCGAGTAAGGAGGATGTGGAGATGACGGATCGCACGTACCGGGTCACGGAGATCGTCGGCACCTCGGGGGAGAGCGTCGACCAGGCCATCCGCAACGGCATCAGGAGGGCCTCTGAGACACTGCGGCACCTCGACTGGTTCGAGGTGACGGAGATCCGCGGGCACATCGACGCGGGGGAGATCGCGCACTACCAGGTCGGCATGAAGGTGGGCTTCCGGCTCGAGGACTCCTGACGCCGCCGGGCGGGGCGCTGGCCGGTCTTGCCGGGGATCCACTTCCCCACACCCGCCATCCGCCCCGCCGCCGGGCGCGGGAGGTCGTGAGGCGCGCGTGTGGCGCGGCAGGGTAGCGGTCGCCGGGTGTGGGCGGGCGCTGAGGTGCGGCAGGGCGCAGTCGCCGGGCGCGGGACGGCGTAGGGCGCGGAGGTGAGGCGCCGCCGGGTGTGGGCGGGCGCTCAGGTGCGATGGGGTGCGGCTGCTGGCCGCGGAAGGTGTGAGGCGCGAGCGTGAGCGCGGCAGGGGAGCGGTCGCCGGGCGGGAGCGGGCGCTGAGGTGCGGCAGAGTGCAGCCGTCGGGCGTGGGACGGCGCGGGGCCGGAGTGCGAGCTGCGGAGGGGCGCGGCCTACGGGCCCAAGAGGGCGACGGGACCGGGGTGCGTCCTGGAGGCCCCTCCCGCGCCTGGAGGCGGGGAGGCCCCCTCCCGCGCCTGGGGGCGGCTTCTCGCGCTGGGAAGCCCGCCCAGCGACCCCTGCGCGCCGTCCCCCGCAAATGGCCGTACGAACCCCCGCCCCCGGGCCGTTCCGACCGGCTAGATTGGGCGTGACCCACGGGGAGCGCACCATGGCCATTCCTCCCGCCGCCCGCGAAGCGGCACCCGGACGAGGCGAGTTCCGCATCCTCCTGGTCTGCACGGCCAACATCTGCCGCTCCGCCATGGCGCAGGTGATCGCTCAGGCGATGGTGCACTCCGCGCCCCTGCCGGTGGTGACGGCGAGCGCCGGAGTGCGGGCGATGGTCGGATACCCCATGGCGCCGCACGCGATCACGGCTCTCGACAGGCTGGGTCTGAACGGCAGGGCACATCGCGCCAGACCCCTGGACCCCGGTCTGATCGGCGCGTCCGACCTGCTGCTCACCATGGAGGCCGCGCACCGCTCCGTAGCCGTGGGGCTGGATCCGGGGGCGGCGGGCAAGACGTTCACGCTGCCCGAGTTCGCCGAGCTGGCGGTGGGGGCGGGGCATCGGCGTTACCGCTCGGACACGGTGGAGCGCGCCAGGGCGATCGTGCAGTCGGCCGCCGAGCGCCGCGCCGCCGTACAGCCGCTGGAGGTGTACGACCCGTACGGCGGCCCGCCGCAGGGCTACGAGACCTGTGCCAAGACGCTGGGCCAGTCACTCAGCCACGCCCTGGCCGCCCTCCTCGGCCCCCGCTGAACGCCGCCCTCGCTGAACGCCCTCCTGAGCGCCTCCGCCGAAGGCCAGCCCCAGCGAAGGACAGCCCCAGCGCACGCCAGCCCGCCGAACGCCCACGCGCCCCGCCAAGCCCCTCACACGGCAGACGGGCCCGCCCGCACAGCGCGGACGAACCCGTCAAAAAGGGGCCGAGAGGGTCAGCTCGCCTGGCTGACCGTGGACATGTTGAAGTCCGGCACCCGCACCGCCGGCATCACCGTCCGCTGGAAGTAGTCGTTCCACTCACGAGGCAACGTCTGCCCGCTCCCCCCGACCTCCGAGATCCGCCCCAGCAGATCCACAGGGCTCTCGTTGAACCGGAAGTTGTTGACCTCCCCCACGACCTCCCCATGCTCCACCAGGTACACCCCGTCCCGGGTCAACCCGGTGAGCAGCAGCGTCTGCGGATCCACCTCGCGGATGTACCACAGGCAGGTGACCAGCAGCCCCCGCCGCGTGGCCGCGATCATCTCCTCCAGCGACGGCCCGCCGGCGGGCCCGGTCATGATGAGGTTGTCGATGGCGGGCGTCACGGGCAGGCCGCTCAGCTCGGCCGAGTAGCGGGTCTGCAGGAGCGCCTCCAGCCGCCCGTCCTTGACCCAGTCGGTACGCCCCAGCGGCAGCCCGTTGTCGAACACCGAGCTCTCCCTGCTGGAGGCGTGGGCCGTCACGAACGGCGCGCACGCGATGCCCGCCGCCCCCGGGTCGCTCGACAGCGTGATGGGCAGGGTGGCGAGCTGTTCGCCGACGCGGGTGCCCCCGCCGGGCTTGGCGAAGACGGAGCGCCCGTCGAGCGCGTCGCGCGCCGCCGACGACCAGAACATGTAGATCATCAGGTCGGCCACGGCGCTCGGCGGCAGCAGCGTCTCGTAGCGGCCCGCGGGCAGGTCGACGCGGGTCTTGGCCCACTCCAGCCGCTGCGCCAGCGAGGAGCCGAGGGCGGAGACGTCCACGTCGGTGAAGTCCTGCGTGGACACGCCCGTCCACGCGGAGCGCTTCAGGTCGCCCGACTTGGCGTTCAGCTCCAGCCGCCCGGTGGGCTGGTCGTGGCGCAGCCGCACGCCCGTGGACGTGCCGAGGAACGTCGAGGTGAGCTTGTGCTCGGCGAACCCGTACAGCTTCCTGCCGCCCGCCTCGGCCGCCGCGAACGCCTCGCCGAGCGCGGGCGCGAACCCCTCGAACACGCCGATGTCGGTGGGCCGCACCGCCTCGCCCCAGTGCGGCGAGGCGGGGCCGGCCTCGACGAGCGGGCGGGCGTCCTCGGCGGGCTGCGCGTCACGCGCCGCCGCGTCGGCCGCCGCGACCACGTCGGCGAGCTGGTCGTCGCGGACGGCCGCCCGCGACACCACGCCCACGCCCTGCCCCGCGATCGAGATCACGGTCAGCCGGGCGGAGCGGGCGACGCCGTTCGTGGTCAGCGTGTTGCCCGCGAACCGCAGGTTCGCCGTGGAGCCCTCGTCGACGAGCACCACGCAGCCGTCGTTGCGGGAGAGCCCCAGAGCCCTCTCCACCATCTCCTGAGGAGTAGTCACTTCCCGCCCTCCTGCACGGTGTTGAGGATCCGCACGCCCCTGAACAGCGCCGACGGGCATCCGTGGCTGACCGGCGCGACCTGCCCCGGCTGCCCCTTGCCGCAGTTGAAGGCGCCGCCCAGCACGTACGTGCCCGGCCCGCCGACCGCCTCCATCGACTGCCAGAAGTCGGTCGTGGTCGCCTGGTAGGCGAAGTCCCTGACCTGCCCGTCCAGCTTCCCGTGCGAGATCCTGTAGGCCCGCTGGCCGGTGAACTGGAAGTTGTAGCGCTGCATGTCGATCGACCAGCTCTTGTCGCCGACGATGAAGATGCCGCGCTCGACGCCCGCGATCAGCTCCTCCGTGGAGGGGCCGCCGGGCGCCGCCGCCAGCGACACGTTCGCCATGCGCTGGATCGGCATGTGGCCGGGCGAGTCGGCGAAGGCGCACCCGTTGGAGCGCCCGAGCCCCTTCATCAGCGCCATCCGCCGGTCGAGCTGGTAGCCGACCAGGATGCCGTCCTTGACGATGTCGAAGCTCTGCCCCTGCACGCCCTCGTCGTCGTACCCGACGGTGGCCAGGCCGTGGGTGACGGTGCGGTCGCCGGTCACGTTCATCACCGGCGAGCCGTAGACCAGCTCGCCGAGCTGGTCGAAGGTGGCGAAGCTGGTGCCCGCGTAGGCGGCCTCGTAGCCGAGCGCCCGGTCCAGCTCGGTGGCGTGGCCGATCGACTCGTGGATCGTCAGCCACAGGTTGGACGGGTCGATCACCAGGTCGTAGTCGCCCGCCTCGACCGACGGCGCGGCCAGCTTCTCCGCCAGCAGCTCGGGCAGCCTGGACAGCTCGCCCTGCCAGTCCCAGCCGGTGCCCGTCAGGTACTCGTAGCCGCGGCCGGCGGGCGGCGCGATCGTCGACATGTCGTCGAAGCCGCCGCCTGCCGCCTTCATCGCGTTCAGCTTCGGATGGACCCGCACGCGCTGCTGCGTGGTCACCGTGCCGGCCGTGTCGGCGTAGAACTTCTGCTCCTTGACCTGCAGCAGCCGCGCCGACACGTGGTCGGCGCCCTTCAGCAGGCCGGCGGACCACTCCGCCAGCAGGCTCACCTTGTCGGCCGCCGGCACCTCGAACGGGTCCACGTCGTACGCCGACACCCACACGGCGTCGGCGTGCACCGGCTCGGCGGCCAGCTCGATGGGCTCCCTGTTGATCGGAGCGCTCACCTCGGCCACCCTGATCGCCTGCTCGGCCACCACGGCGGCGGCCTCGGGCGTCAACTGGATGCCCGCGGCGAACCCCCAGGTGCCGTTCTTGACGACGCGGACGGCGTAGCCCAGGTCGTCGGCGTCCATGGCGCCTTCGAGCCGGGTGTCGTAGAGGCTCAGCGTCTCCGCCCTGACGCGTTCGAGCCGGAAGTCGGCGTGCTGCGCGCCGAGCTCGCGAGCGCGTTGCAGGGCGGCGTCCGCGAGCTGCCGCAGCGGCAGCTCCAGGAAATCGGGGTCGATCTGGCGCATGTCCACGATCCTAACCCCGTGATCTTGTACCTCCCGGACAAGCCGAAACTCGCCGGTACGAGATAGCGTCAGGTCTCATGGCACGCTCTGTACTCGTCACCGGGGGCAATCGCGGCATAGGCCTCGCGATCGCCCGTGAACTCGCCGCGGCCGGCGACGCCGTCGCGGTCACCTACCGATCGGGGGAGCCGCCCGAGGGCCTGTTCGGCGTGCGCTGCGACGTCACGAGCACCGCCGACGTCGAGGCCGCCTTCGACAAGGTGGAGGCCGAGCACGGCCCCGTCGAGGTCCTGGTCTCCAACGCGGGCATCACCAAGGACACCCTGCTGGCGATGATGAAGGAGGAGACCTTCACCGACGTCATCGACGCCAACCTCACCGGCGCCTACCGCGTCGCCAAGCGGGCCATCAGGCCCATGATGCGGCTCAAGCGCGGCCGGATCATCCTCATCTCCTCCGTCGTGGGCCTGTCCGGACAGGCGGGCCAGGCCAACTACGCCGCCTCCAAGGCCGGCCTGGTGGGCTTCGCCCGCTCCCTGGCCCGCGAGTACGGCTCGCGCAACATCACGGTCAACGTCGTCTCGCCCGGCTTCGTCGCCACCGACATGACCGCGGAGCTCGACCACGAGTCGATCGTGGCCAACATCCCCCTCGGGCGGCAGGCGGCCCCCGAGGAGATCGCGCGCGTCGTGCGGTTCCTGTCGGGCGACGACGCCTCGTACATCACCGGGGCCGTGATCCCGGTCGACGGCGGACTTGGAATGGGGCACTGACATGGGCATTCTCGAAGGCAAGCGGATCCTCGTGACGGGGGTGCTGACCGACGCCTCCATCGCGTTCTCGGTCGCCAAGCTGGCCCAGGAGGAGGGCGCCACGGTCGTGCTGACCGGCTTCGGCCGCCTCAGCCTCGTCGAGCGCATCGCCAAGCGGCTGCCCTCGCCGGCGCCGGTGCTGGAGCTCGACGTGCAGAACAACGAGCACCTCGACACCCTGGCCGCGCGCGTCGGCGAGCACGTCGAGGGCCTCGACGGCGTCGTCCACTCCATCGGCTTCGCCCCGCAGACGGCGCTGGGCGGCAACTTCCTCAACACCTCGTGGGAGGACGTCGCCACGGCGCTGCAGATCTCGACGTACTCCTACAAGTCGCTGGCCGTGGCCTGCCTGCCGCTCATGAAGGAGGGCGGCGCGGTGGTCGGCCTCGACTTCGACGCCAGCAAGGCGTGGCCCGTCTACGACTGGATGGGCGTCGCCAAGGCGGGCCTGGAGTCGTGCAACCGCTACCTGGCCCGCGACCTCGGCAAGCACAACATCCGCGTCAACCTGGTGGCGGCGGGTCCGCTGCGGACGATGGCGGCCAAGTCGATCCCGGGGTTCAAGGAGTTCGAGGACAGCTGGCCGGAGAGGGCGCCGCTGGGCTGGGACCTGGCCGACACGCTGCCGACCGCGCGGGCCTGCGTGGCGCTGATGTCCGACTGGTTCCCTGCCACCACGGGCGAGATCGTCCACGTGGATGGGGGAGCGCACGCCATCGGGGGCTGATCTCTTTTTCTTTTTTACGGCACAGCCCACGGCACCCCACCCGCCGCACGTGGCCGGCCCCTGTCCAGGAGCACGCTCCTCCGGTTCAGGGGCCCGGCGCCGTTACGCGCGAGACGCCGGCCGTCCGCGTGGATTCCGACGCCCGATGGGGCACCCCGCAGGCCTCTGACCCCGCCGCGCCCTCAAGCTCCGCCTGCCACCGAAGCGCGCATTCCGCTTGACCGCCTCCCCCCGGCGCGCGATGTTGGCCGGGGAAGCGTCCACGACGAGGAGGCGGCCACATGGCGGACAACCTCGAACACCTCAAGGGCAGGCTCTGGGACGCCGCCCTCGACGGCGACGACCACGGCGCCGCCGACGCCGCGATGACGGCGCTCGACGACGGCCTCCCCGTGGAGGACCTCCTGCTGAACGTGCTGGCCCCCCTCCAGATGCGGGTCGGGGACGCATGGGCCGCCAACGAGGTGACCGTCGCCCAGGAGCACATCGTGACCGCCGTCGGCGAGCGGGTGATGGCCGCCGCCTCCCGGCACCCGGCCGCGCGGGCGCGGCACGCGGGCGGCAGGGGCAGGGCCGCGGTGGCGTGCGTGGACGGCGAGTGGCACGCGTTCCCGGCCAGGCTGCTGGCCGAGGTGCTGCGCCTGAACGGCTGGCGGGTCGACTACCTGGGCCCGCACGTGCCGACCCCGTTCCTGCCGATGCACGTGCGCGAGTCGGAGGTGGACGTGGTGCTGCTGTCGGCGTCGCTGCCCACGCGGCTACCGGCCGCCCGCGAGGCGATCACGGCCTGCCGGGAGGCGGGCAGGCCGGTGCTGGCGGGCGGGGCGGCCTTCGGCGACGACGGCCGTTACGCGCGCATGCTGGGCGCCGACGGCTGGGCGCCGGACGGGCGCGGCACGGCACGGCGCCTGATCGAGGACCCGGCCCGCGGGCCTGGGGGAGGCGAGGGCCCTGACGACCAGGAGTACGGCCAGATCAAGGGAACGGCGCAGGAGCTGATCGACTCCGTCATGTGGCGGCTCGGCGAGCGGATCCCGGCGATGGCCGCCTACAGCGACAGGCAGCTCAAGCACACCCGCGAGGACATCGGGCATCTCCTCGACTTCCTCACGATGTCGGTATATGTGAGTGACCCCGCGCTGTTCTCCCGTTTCCTGCTGTGGATGGCGGGCATTCTCACCGCCCGCGGCGTGCCGGAGGAGACGCTGCACCCGGCGCTGGAGCTGATCGCCGGCGGGCTGAAGGGCTGCCCGCGAGCGCAGGCGACGGTGGAGCAGGGCCAGGAGGCGCTGCGCCGCGAGCACGGCAGGGACAAGCCGGGTCACCCGTTCTGAGCCGCGCTCACCCCGGAGGGTCCTCCAGCCCCCGCATGGCCTCGGCCACGCTGGGGAACAGCGGGAGCAGCCCCTCCAGGCCCGCCTCGCCTAAGATCTGGCGAATGTAGCCATGGCGGTCGACCAGCGCCATCAGCCCGCCACCCCGCCTGTGCATGTGGTGGGCCAGCAGCACCAGCATGTCCACGCCGAAGTCGTCGAGGAAGTGCAGCTCGCTGATGTCCACGATGAGCCGCGCGCCTTCGCCGCCCAGTTGCTGGATCTCCCGTTCGACCTGGTCCACGGTGGCATCGTCGAGGCTTCCGCTCAGGGCGATGATGGCCCAGGAGCGTCGGAAGTCCGGAACTTCCCTGCGTTCTGCCACGAGGACTGATCGTCTCACTGTCTTGGCATGGATGGGCTGACTTCTCCTGCCCTCAACGATGGCACCCATCCGGCGACCTCAGGGTCGATCAAGTAACAGAACGGCGCGAGGACACCCAGGCGGCTCTGGCGATGCGCGCCTGCTCGGCCGCGGCGCTGTGCCAGGCGGCGCGTTCCCGGAAGATCTCGGCGTTCACACCGGCGTCCCCGGCGGCGCGCTCGGCGCGCGCCCGGTACCGCCGGACCGCCTGCTCGTGGACCGCGACCAGAACCTGGTACGCCAGGGCATGGTCGAGCGCCGCCCGTATCGGCACGGGAACGGGCCGGTCGGCGTCGTGGTGAACGTACGGCAAGCCCGTCCGCAGGCGCTCCAGCCGCAGCCCCGCGCGGCGGGCCCGTTCGGCGGCGCGCGCCGCCCGCTCACCCGCGGCCTTCGCCAGGCGCAGGAACCCGTCGCTCAGGCCCGGCTCCATGTCAGGCCGGCGCGGGTCGTCCAAGGGGGGATGCTCCAGAGCGGACATCGTGACTCCTCAGGCGTGCGGGCCGCCTCGCCACGACAGTGATCCCGTCATTCACCATGGGAACCCGAGGACGGCTCACACACCAAGATGCAACGGCTTCGTGTCCGACGCAACACACGGTGTGACGAACGAGGTGCTCATGCCAGCCGGTGCCGGCCGTTGCCCGTGCGCGCCGGCTCGAACGGGATGGACTCGGCGGGCTCCGTGCGCTGCCGCCGTTGCTGCACGATGCGGGTGGCCAGCACCGCCGAGCCCAGCAGCGCGATCGTCAGCGCCGTCCCGAGCACGTCGGAGGCGGGCGGGCTGGGGCGCACGACCCGCTGGTCCTGCATGGGCACGGCGAGCTCGTGCACGAACGGGTTGGGCCACAGCAGGTCCACGCGCGGCTCCTCGGCGTGCGCGGTCTTCCGCCCGGGGACGGGCGTGCCGGTGCCGACCGACTGCGGGCTGCTCTGTGGCGGACCGGTGCTCGGCACGGCCGGGGCCGCCGAGGCGGTGCTCTCCCAGCCGCGCCCCGTGCGGACCTCAGTGGGCGTGGCCGAGGACTTGGGCCGGGGGGTGAGCCGGTCGGCGGTCTCCTGCTCGTCGCAGGCGAGCACCGGCAGGCACACGTTGCCGAGCGTCTCCGGAACCAGGCCCGTCCTGCTCGGCCTGGGGGTGGTGGGGGAGGAGGTGGACGGCTTGGCGGAGGCGGAGGGGGAGGCCTTGGTGGTGGGGACGGCCTCGCCGACCCGGCCGAGCACCTCGTCGGTGGTCTTGTCGACGCCGTCGGTCAGCGGGTCGGTGGCGCCGCCGGTGAGCGTGTCGACCGTGCCGGTGACCGCGTCGACCACGTCGCACAGCGTGTTGGTCACCCCCGAGAGCAGGCCTCCGTCGCGCGTGCAGTCCTGGGCGGTGGCCGAGGCGGCAGGCGCCGCCACCGGGACGGCCGCCAGCGCCACCGCGAGAACTCCAGCCGAGATCGCGGTCCTGCTCCCCATCCGTCCCCTCCTGCGTCGCTTCCGGGGGAAATCTTTATGGACATCGCGCGTCAGACGCAGGCGTTTGCCGGGTAAAGTTGCGATTCGGTATCGAGTAGTGATACGCGAGAAGGTCTCTCGTTCCGCGTCGCGCCCGCCGCGCGGCGGGTCAGTCGAGGGACGACACGTCATCGAGGGCCTCGCGGATCTCTATCGGCAGCACGACGTCCTCGGCGGGGAGAACACCCTTCAACTGCGCGTGCGTACGCGCCCCGACGATGGCCGAGGCCACGCAGGGCTGGTCGCGCACCCACGACAGCGCCACGGCCAGGGGTGAGACGCCGAGGCCGTCGGCGGCGGTCATGACGGACTCCACGACCCGCCGGCTGCGCTCGTCCAGGTAGGGCCGGACGAAGTCGGCGAAGTGCGGGGTGGCGGCGCGCGAGTCGCCGGGGATGCCGGTGCGGTACTTGCCGGTCAGCACCCCGCGCCCGAGCGGCGACCAGGCCAGCACGCCCACCCCCAGGTGCGCGGCGGCGGGCAGCAGCTCGCGCTCCGGCTCGCGGGCCAGCAGGGAGTACTCGGCCTGGGCGGAGGTGATCGGGATGCGGCCCGGGATCATCCGCTGGGTGACGGCGGCGGTGGCGAGCTGCCAGCCGGTGTAGTCGCAGACGCCCGCGTAGACGGCGCGCCCCGAGGAGACGATGGCGTCGAGCGCGGCCAGGGTCTCCTCCAGGGGCACCTCGGCGTCGTAGGTGTGCAGCTGCCACAGGTCGACGTAGTCGAGCCCGAGCCGGTTGAGCGAGTCGTCGACGGCGGCGATCAGGTGGCGCCTGGAGGCGTCGCGCGGGCGGCGGCCCGCAGGCGTCACGACGGCCTTGGTGGAGATCACCAGCTCCGCGCGCGGCACCGAGTCGCGCAGCATCCGCCCCAGCAGCCGCTCGGCGTCGCCGCCCGTGTAGACGTCGGCCGTGTCGACCAGGGTGCCGCCCGCGTCCATGAACGTGCGGAGCTGGGCGGCGGCCTCGTCCGCGTCGGTGTCACGACCCCAGGTCATCGTGCCGAGCCCCAAACGGGACACCGACAGGCCGCTGTGGCCGACATAGCGCTGCTCCATGATCCCGCCAGGTTACCGTCCAGGCCGATGAAACGTGGGAATCGACGCCTGCGACACTTGCTGGATGACCACGCTGCTTCTGGCCCGGCACGGGCTGACGGACCTCACCGGGCCGGTGCTGGCCGGCCGCACCCCGGGAGTGCATCTGAGCGAGGCGGGCAGGGCGCAGGCCGCCGCGCTCGCCGGGCGCGTCGCTGGCGTCAGGCTCGACGCCATTGTCTCCAGCCCGCTGGAGCGCTGCCGGGAAACGGCGCAAGCGGTCTCGGAAGGGCGCGGGCTGGACGTCCGGATCGACGACCGGTTCATCGAGTGCGGCTACGGCGAGTGGACGGGCCGGCCGCTGGCCGAGCTCGCCAAGGAGCCGTTGTGGCAGGTCGTGCAGGCGCATCCGAGCGCGGCGACTTTCCCGGAAGGTGAGTCGGTGGCCGAGATGCAACATAGGGCCGTTTCGGCGGTCCGGGAGTGGAATCGCATCCTGGGGAGTAAGGCTGTCTACCTGGTTTGCAGCCACGGCGACGTGATCAAGGCGATCGTCGCGGACGCCCTGGGCCTCCACCTCGATCACTTTCAGCGGATTACAGCCGATCCGGCGGCCCTCACCGTCATTCGCTATGCCCCCTTGCGCCCCTTTGTTCTCAGGGTCAACGATATGGGGGAATTGCGGCTTGCCGAGGATTCGGAGGAGAAAGACGGGGGAGAAAACATCACCGGGAGCGATGCCGCCGTCGGCGGCGGACCCGGAACCACGTAAGGTCAGGCTATGCCGGTCTTCGACTACGACCCACCAGAGAGGTTCGTCGCCGGTGCGTTGGGGCAGCCGGGCGCACGGGTCTTTTTTCTGCAGGCCAGGGCCGAGGGCAGACTGACCACGGTGGCGCTGGAGAAGTTGCAGGTCGCCGCACTCGCGGGCAGGCTCGACGAGCTGCTCGACGAGGTGCTGCGGCTCAGCGGGGGCACCGCCCAGGTGCCCGCACTGGCCCCGGCCGACCTGACCGACGACGCTCCTCTCGACACGCCGGTCGCGGAGGACTTCCGCGTCGGCACCATGGCGCTGACCTGGGACGCCGAGAAAGCTCAGGTGGTGATAGAGGCGCAGGAGGTCGTCGAGGAGGACGACCTGGAGATCCCCGATCCCGCGGTGCTGCGCGTGCGCATCAGCGCGGGCGCCGCACGTGCCTTCACCCACCGGGCCCTGCAGATCGTCGCGGCGGGCAGACCGCCGTGCCCCCTGTGCGGGCAGCCTCTCGACGCCGCCGGTCACGTCTGCGTTCGTCTCAACGGCTACCGCGGGGGTGAGGCGGCTTCATGACCGCTCCCGAGAGCGAACCGGCCATCAAGCCACCCTCCCCACCGCCGTCCCTGCATGACGAGGAGGCGCTCGCGCTGCTGCGCGACGGCACGCTCGAGGTAGCGGGCCGCCTCGTCGAGGCGACCAACATGACGCTCTACTGCTCGGTCAAGCTGGGCGAGCGGTCGGCCGCCTGCGTCTACAAGCCCGTACGCGGCGAGCGCCCCCTGTGGGACTTCCCCGACGGCACCCTCGCGGCCCGCGAGGTGGCCGCCTTCGAGGTCTCGCAGGCCACCGGCTGGCGCATCGTCCCGCCCACCGTCTACCGCGAGGGCCCCTTCGGCCCCGGCATGTGCCAGCTCTGGATCGACACCGAGCGCGAGATCGACCTCATGCGGCTGGTCAAGAGCCGCAACCCGGTCGTGCGGCGGATGGCGGTGTTCGACGCGGTGGTCAACAACGCCGACCGCAAGGGCGGCCACCTGCTGCCGCTGCCCACCGGCCACGTGTACGGCGTCGACCACGGCGTCTGCTTCTCCGTGGAGGACAAACTCCGCACGGTCCTGTGGCAGTGGCGCGGCAAGCCGCTGGCCCGCGAGGCGGTCGCGGTGCTGGCCAAGCTGGAGCGCGACATCGAGTCGGGCTCGCTCGGGCGCAGGCTGCGCGAGCTGCTCACCCTGGCGGAGGTGGAGGCCACCTGGCAGCGGGTCAGGCGGCTGCTCGACACCGGCGTGCATCCGTACCCGTCAGAGGGCTGGCCGGCCATACCCTGGCCCCCCATATGAAAGACCTGGCGCCCGTTTAATACCCTTTGCCCATGTGCACGCTGATCGTGAGAACCGGGCGGCGGCTGAGCCTCATGGGCGTCAGGGACGAGCTCGCCGACCGGCCCTGGGAAGGGCCGGGAGAGCACTGGCCGGAGTACCCGGGCGTGATCGGAGGACGCGACCTCAAGGCCGGCGGCACCTGGCTGGCGGTCAACGCGGCGGGCCGCCGGGCCGCGGCGCTGCTCAACGGCCGCGGCAAGGCCGCCGACGAGCGCACCAAGGTCTCGCGGGGCGACCTGGCGCTGCGGGCCGCGTACACGGGGGAGCTGCCCGACGGCGGCGATCTGCGTGACTACGACCCCTTCCACCTCGTGCTGGCCGACCTGACGCGGGTGCGGCTGCTGAGCTGGGACGGCGAGCGCGCGGCCGTCTCCGAGCTGCCCCAGGGCACCAGCATGGTCGTCAACACCGGCTTGGACCCCGACAGCGAGCGGGTCGTCGCGTACCTGCCGCGCTTCAGGGACTCCGAACGGTGGGGCGAGCTGATCAAGGCAGAGCCGTCCGCCGACCCTGGGGCGCTCATCGTCAGGCACGAGCTGCCCGACGGCCGGATCTTCGCCTCCCTGTCGGTGATGGAGGTCGCGATCGCGCGGGAGGGCGTGACCTACGACTTCACCGACCTGACCGCTGATCGGGACGGATAGGCTCAAAGACATGAGATCGTGGTCTGCCCAGAACGTTCCCAGACTCCCAGGTGAGAGCATTCCGCTCAGTCTCTACGACACCTCGGCCAAGCAGGTGCGGCAGACCGACCCCGGTCCCACCGCCAGGATGTACGTCTGCGGCATCACCCCCTACGACGCCACCCACCTCGGCCACGCCAACACCTACCACGCCTTCGACCTCGTCGGCCGGCTGTGGCGCGACGCGGGCCACGAGGTGCACTACACGCAGAACGCCACCGACGTGGACGACCCGCTGCTGGAGCGGGCCGAGCAGACCGGCATCGACTGGCAGGACCTGGCCGAGCGGGAGATCGAGCTGTTCCGCGGCGACATGGAGGCGCTGCGGATCATGCCGCCCCGCGAGTACGTGGGCGTCACCGAGGTCGTCGGCCGGGTCGCCGACCTGATCGCCAGGCTGGCCGCCAAGGGCGTCACCTACGACCTCGACGGCGACGTCTACTTCAGCGTGGCCGACGCCCCCAAGTTCGGCCAGGTGTCCGGCTACGGCGAGCAGGAGATGCTGGCCCTGTTCGCCGAGCGCGGCGGCGACCCCGAGCGGCCGGGCAAGCGGCACCCGCTCGACTGGCTGCTGTGGCGGGCCGAGCGGCCCGGCGAGCCCGCCTGGGACTCGCCGCTGGGCCGCGGCCGTCCCGGCTGGCACATCGAGTGCACCGCGATCGCCCTGGACAACCTGGGCGCGGGCTACGACGTGGCCGGCGGCGGCTCCGACCTGATCTTCCCGCACCACGAGTGCGGCGCCTCCGAGGGGCACGCGGCGACCGGCGAGTGGCCGTTCGCCAAGTTCTACACGCACGCCGGCATGGTGGCGCTCGACGGCGAGAAGATGTCGAAGTCCAAGGGCAACCTGGTCTTCGTCTCCAGGCTGCGCCGCGAGCACGACCCGATGGCGATCAGGCTCGTGCTGCTGGCCCACCACTACCGGGCCGACTGGGAGTACGTGCCCGAGCTGATGGAGCGGGCCGAGCAGCGGCTGGCGTGCTGGCGCTCCGCGGTCGGGCTGGCCGCCGGGCCGCCGGCGGGCGAGGTGCTGGCCGAGGTGCGCGCGCGGCTGGCCGACGACCTCGACTCGCCCGGCGCGCTGGCCGCCGTGGACGCCTGGGCCGAGCAGGCCCTCGCGGGCGGCGGCCGCGACGAGTCGGCCCCCGGCCTCGTCCGCGACCTCGCCGACGCCCTCCTCGGGGTCGCCCTGCGCTGACCCGGCGTCCTCCTCCGGGTCGCCCTGCGCCGACCCGGCGCCGGAGCCCCGCGCCTGCCCCGGCCTATCCGCAGCTCGACCACGGTCTTCACCCCGCCACCCCAGCGGCCGCCTGATCCGGGCGGCCGCTTTTCGTTTGCCTCCACAACGGAAGGGGTTACACTGATAATCAGTAGAGCTGATTATCAGGGAGCACCCACATGATTCTGATCACCGGCGGCCTGGGCTTCATCGGCACGCACACCACCCGCGCCCTGCTGGACCTCGGAGAGTCCTGCGTGCTCGTCCAGCGCCGCCCCGCCGAGGTCCCGGAGACCTTCGCGGCCGAAGCGGGCGAGCGGCTCTTCGTCGAGCGGGCCGACGTCTCGGACGAGCGCGCCCTGCTGGAGATCGGCGACCGCCACAAGATCACCGGCATCATGCACCTGGCCGGCTCCATGCCCTGGCCGCCCGGCGCGCACGAGCCCATCGAGCACACCGAGCTGGCGCTGCGCAGCCTGCTCAACCTGTTCCGCGCCGCCCGCGACTGGCAGGTGCGCCGGCTCGGCCTGGCCAGCACCATCGGCGTGTACGCCGGGATCACCGCCGACGGCCCACTCGGGGAGGACCTGCCGCTGACGATGAGCGCCCCGCACGTGATCCCCCGCTTCAAGAAGATCGGCGAGCTGCTGGCCGGCCACCTGGAGGAGGTCGCCGGCGTCGAGGCGGTCAACTACCGCATCGGCGGCATCTGGGGGCCGCTCGGCCACAACCCCGACCCGTTCTTCCCCGCCCCGCAGCTCGTGCACGCCGCCGCCCGCGGCACCGAGCCCGACCTGTCCGCGCTGGTGGGCGAGGTGCGCGCGGGCAACGGCATCGACGTCTGCTACGTCAAGGACTGCGGGCGGGCGCTGGCGCTGCTGCAGACGGCCGGGCGGCTGCGGCACCGCACGTACAACGTGGCCTCGGGGCGGATCACCACCAACGGCGAGCTGGCCGCGGCGATCAGGGAGCACGTGCCGGACGCCCGTGTGGACCTGCCGGAGGGCCGCACCCCCGGCGCGGTGGACAACCCCCTCGACATCACGCGGCTGCGCGAGGACACCGGGTTCGAGCCCGCCTACGACACCCGGCGGGCGGTCGCCGAGTACGTGGACTGGCTGCGCGCGGGCCACGAGCGCTAGACGAGCGCTAGACGTGCGGAGCCCCCGCCGGACGCGCCCGGCGGGGGCTCCAGGGGCTGTCAGACCTGCAGTCCTTCGAGCTGCTCGATCGCGGCCAGCTCCAGCGAGAACCACTCGATGGTGCGGCGCAGCCCCTCGGCGGCGGGCACCTGCGCCCGCCAGCCCAGTCGTTCGGCGGCCAGCGTGGTGTCGGGCCGCCGGACCTTCGGGTCGTCGGCCGGGCGGTCGATGAACCGGATCTCCGACGACGTCCCGGTCAGTTCCTTGATGAGCGTGGCCAGCTCCAGCATGGTCAGCTCGTCGGGGTTGCCGATGTTCACGGGCCCGGCGAAGTCGCTGCGGGCCATGGCCAGGATGCCCGACACGGTGTCCTCCACGTAGCAGATGGACCGCGTCTGCGAGCCGTCACCGGTGATCGTGATCGGCTCCCCGGTCAGCGCCTGGCGGATGAACGTCGGGATCGCCCGGCCGTCGAACGGCCGCATCCGGGGGCCGTAGGTGTTGAAGATCCGCACGATCCCGGTGTCGGTGGCGCGCGAGTGCCGGTAGGCGGTGGTCAGCGACTCGGCGAAACGCTTGGCCTCGTCGTAGACGCTGCGCGGCCCGACCGGGTTGACGTTGCCCCAGTAGGTCTCCTTCTGCGGGTGCTCCAGCGGATCCCCGTACACCTCGCTGGTGGAGGCCAGCACGAACCTGGCCCCCTTCTCCCTGGCCAGCCCCAGCGCGTGCAGCGTGCCGACGCTGCCCACCCGCAGCGTCTCGATCGGGTAGCGCAGGTAGTCGGCCGGAGAGGCGGCCGAGGCGAAGTGCAGCACGAGATCCAGCCGGTCGGGCACGTGGATGTAGCCGGTCAGATCGCATTCGATGAGCCGGAACTCGGGCCGTTCCAGCAGGTGCTCCACGTTGCGCGGCCCGCCGGTGAGGAAGCTGTCCATGCAGACGACCTCGGCACCCTCGTCCAGCAGTCTCTCGCAGAGGTAGGAGCCGAGGAACCCGGCGCCTCCGGTGACCAGAGCCCTCATGAGATGACCTCCATGGCGGCGTCGACGACTTCGGAAACCTCGATCTTCAGCAGCCCGGGATCGGGCCGCTCGCCGTGCGGGTCGCCGTTCTGCCCGGCCCACAGCGCCACGTGGCGCCAGCCGGGCGGCGGGCCCCACAACTGGGGCGAGACCGGCCCGAACAGCACCACCGACGGCACGCAGAACGCCGTCGCCAGATGAGCCACACCGGTGTCGCCGCAGACCACCAGCTTCGCCCTGCTGACCAGATCGATCAGGTCGGCCAGGCAGGTGCGCCCGGCCAGCATCCGCTCAGGAGGCAGCCCCGCCAGCTCGGCGACCCGGCCGGCGATCGGCACCTCCTCGGCGTTACCCGTGACGATCACGTCGTCCAGCGCCGCCGCCACCTCCGCGAACCGCTCGGGCGGCCAGCGCCGCGCCGGATAGGCGGCCCCCGGATGCACGATCGCCGGCCCCGTACGGTCGGAGATGCCGAGCGTCAGATCGCCGGGATCGGCGGGGATGCCGTGCCACTCCAGCAGGTCGCACCAGCGCCGTACCTCGTGCACGCGCTCGTCCCACGCCGGGCCGGTGCCGAAGCTGATCAGCCGCCCCGGCTCGGTGCGGCGCAGCGCGTCGATGCTCTGCGGCCCCCGCCCGTGCAGGTTGACCGCCACGTCCGGCCGCTCGAAGGGCACCTCGTCCATCGGGACGGGCCCCGGCCCCGCCACGTGCACCTGGCCGTCCACCGCGCCGATCAGCGGCATCAGGGCCTCCAGGTAGCGCGGCGCGGCCAGCGTGATCCGGTGGGCGGGAAAGGCCTGGCGCAGCGAGCGCAGGGCGGGCACGGACGTGAGCAGGTCGCCCAGGCCGAGCCCGCGCAGCGCGAGGAGTTCTAGGGCCATGACGTCTCCGTGGACGGGCAGACGACGAGCTCTCTCACCTCGCATCCGGCCGGCTGCCGCAGCGCGAAGACCACGGCCTGAGCCACGTCGGCCGGGTCGTTCAACCCGGCCTCGGGTCCCGGTTTGTACTGTTCGGGTCGGCCGTCGAAGAAGCTCGTCCGCATGCCGCCGGGGATCAGCAGCGTCACGCCGATCTCCCCGCGCGTCTCGATCGCCAGCCCCCTGGTGAAGCCGACGACGCCGAACTTCGACGCCGAGTACGCCGACGCGTCGCTGAGCGGCCGCAGCCCCAGCGTCGAGGCGCAGGTGACGACCTTGCCGCGGGTGTGCTTCAGGTACGGCAGCGCCGCCCGCACGATCGAGGCCGTGCCCAGCAGGTTCACCTTGATGACCCGCTCCCAGTCGTCGGCGGGCACGTCCTCCAGCCGCCCGCACGCGTCGATGCCGGCGGCGGTCACGACGGCGTCCAGGCCGCCCGCCCGCTCGGCCAGCTCGCGCACCGCGCGCTCGGACTCCGCCCGGTCGGCCAGGTCGGCCGTCACGTGCTCGAAGCGCTGGTCGGGCTCGCGCACGTCGACGACGAGCGCCTTCCAGCCCTCCTTCTCCACGGCCTCGGCGGTGGCCAGGCCGAGCCCGGACGCGCCCCCGGTGATCAATACGTTCATTGGATCTCCCTGATCAGATTGGTTGTCGAACGCCCCGGCAGGGTGCTCAGCACGACGATCTCCGCGCCGAACCTGCCGAGGACCTCGGACTCGGGCAGCACTTCCCCCTCGTAGTCGCCGCCCTTCACCCACACGTCCGGGCGGAGCTGCTCGATGGCCGCGGCGGGGGTGTCCTCGTCGAACACCAGCACCGCGTCCACGCAGCCCAGCGCCCGCAGCACCTCGACCCGGTCGCGCACGTCCACGATGGGCCTGGACCGGCCCTTCAGCCGGCGCACCGAGTCGTCGGAGTTGACGCAGACGACCAGCGCGTCGCCCAGCGCCCTGGCCCGCCGCAGCAGGCTCACGTGGCCCGCGTGCAGCAGGTCGAAGCAGCCGCCCGTGGCGATCAGCCGGCCGCCGTACGCCCGGGTGAGCCTGGCGACCTCCAGCGCCGTGCGCGGGCGGTCGCCGAGCCGCTGCTCCTGGACCTTCACACCGGCGGCCCCGCCGCGCTCGACGAAGCGGGACGCCTCGCCCACGCCGATCGTGACCGCCTCCTCGGCGCCCGCGCCGTCGCGCAGCGCCAGCGCAGCGGCGCCGGCGAGCCTGTCGCCCGCGCCGCACGCGTCCTGCCCGCCGGCGTGCACGGGCGGAGGCACCGTGGTCGGCGGGCCGCCCGCGACGGCGAGCACGGCCCCGCGCTCACCCGTCGTGACGGCCACCGCCTTGGCCCGCAGCGACCGCACCAGCCGGCGGGCCGCCTCGTCGGGGCCGTGGTAGCCGGACGTGCAGAGCATCCTCGCCTCCGCCTCGCTGGGCGTCAGCAGCGCGCAGCCGGGCATCGGCTGCTCGCCACGGGGATGCGGATCCCACACCACCGGCACGTCGAGGCCGTGCAGCAGCTCGCGCGCCATCCTGGCCACGCCCCTGCCGTAGTCGGAGACCAGCACCGCGCCGGCCCTCCGGACCGCCTCCAGCGCCTCCGCGGTGGGGGAGTACCTGGCCGTTCCGTCGCCGGTGTCCAGCCGGACCAGCGTCTGGCCGCGCGCCCTGATCCTGGTCTTGCGCACGGTGCCGCCGCGCAGCGGAAGCCGTACCAGGTCGAGCTCCTCCGACAGCAGCCCGCACAGGCGGTGGCCGTCGGGGTCGTCGCCGACCGCCGTGATCAGCACGACGCCCGCGCCGTCGCGGGCGGCCAGCAGCGCCGCCAGGCCCGCCCCGCCCGGACGGGCCCGCTCGGTGGCGACGTCCACCACCGGCACGGGCGCGTCCGGGCAGAGCCGGTCCGCCTCGCCCTCGACGTCCACGTCGAGCAGGGTGTCCCCGAGGACGACCAGCGGCCTGTCCGTCACAGCGCCTCCTCTACGGCGTCGCACAGCAGGTGGATCAGCGCCAGGTGCACCTCTTGCACCGTCGCCGTCTCACCCGGGATGGTCACGGCCTCGTCGCACAGGCCCGCCAGCGGGTTCGGCGCGGGGCCCGTCATGGCCCAGGCCGTGAGCCCGGCGTCCTGCGCCGCCCTGGCCGCCGCCAGCACGTTCGCGCTGCCGCCGCTGGTGGACAGGCACAGCAGCACGTCCCCCGTACGGCCGTGCGCGCGCACCTGGCGGGCGTAGATCTCGTCGGGCCCGAAGTCGTTGGCGATCGCCGTCAGCGACGAGCCGTCCGCGTGCAGCGGGATCGCCGCGTACGGCTGCCTGTCGTCCCTGAACCGGCCGACCAGCTCGGCCGTCAGATGCTGGGCCTCGGCCGCCGACCCGCCGTTGCCGCAGGCCAGCAGCCTGCCCCCGGCGGCCAGCACCCCGGCCAGCTTCCCGCCCCAGGCCCGGACGGTGACCGCGTGGTCATCGACCTTCTCCAGGGTGTTCCAGAGCTTCTCCAGATGAGCATCCATGATCAACCCCCCAGGGCCGCCAGCCGGCAGACCTTTCCGTCGATGACCTGCGTGTACACGGCCTCGGTCAGCTCCGCCACGCGCGGCCAGCCGTACCGCTCCCTGGCCCGGCGGGCGCCGGCCGCGCCCAGCGAGGCCCGCCGCCGCGGATCCTCCAGGACGTCCTTGAGCGCTCTGGCCAGGGCGCGCGGGCGGCGCGGCGGCACGAGCACGCCGCAGCCGGCCACCGAGTCGAGGTGGCCGCCGACCGCCGAGGCGACGACCGGCACGCCGCACGCCATGGCCTCCACGGGCACCATGCCGAACGGCTCGTACCAGGGCACCGTCACCACGACGTCGGCCGAGCGCATCAGCGCGGGCACGTGCCGCCGCGGCACGGAGCCGATGACGTGCACGCGGTCGCCGAGCGCGTACCCCTCGGCCAGCTCACGCAGCCTGAGCGCCTCCTCGTCGTCCTCGCTGCCGCCGGCGATCACCAGATTGGCGTCCGGGAGCTGGCGCAGCGCCGCGATCACGGTGTCCACGCCCTTGCGCGGCACCATCCGGCCGATGCTCAGCACGACCGGGCCGGCCGGGCGCGGCGCCACCGGCCCGTCCGGGCAGAACGCCGACAGGTCCACCCCGCACGGCACCACCGTCACGCGGTGCTCGGGGATCCCCATCGCGCACAGCTCGTTCACCTCGTCGCTGCACGTGGCCAGCACCATGTCGGCGCGCAGGCCGATCTCCCGCTCGGTCTCGACGCGGTGCTCGGGGCTGGTGTCGGCCGCGCCCTGCCAGCGCCGCTTGACCGTGCCGAGCGCGTGGTAGGTGTGCACCACCGGCACTCCCACGGAGGCCGCGGCGCGCAGCGCCGCCTGGCCGCTCATCCAGAAGTGCGCGTGCGCCACGTCCGGCGGGCTCGCGGCCCACCGCGCGGCCAGCCGCTCGGTGAACTCCGGCATGAACGGCGGCAGCTCGTCCTTCGGCACGGGGGCCGCGGGACCGGCCGTCACGTACTCGACCGTGACGCCGGGCGCCAGGCGCACCGAGTCCGGTTGCGACTCGCGGGAACGACGGGTGTGGACGACGACTGAGTGCCCCCGCTCGGCCAGGGCCATGGCCAGCGCGGCGACATGGACGTTCTGGCCGCCGGAGTCGACGCTGCCGACCGCCGCCAGCGGGTCCGCGTGCTCCGAGATGAGATCGACCTTCACTGCGTCAGCTCCCTCACTGCCTTGACCACCTGCTCACTAGTCACCTGGGACAGGCACGGGTGCCCCGGTACCGGGCAGACGCGCGCCCTGCTGTCACGGCAGGGCGCTTCCTGGTCGCCCAGAAGCACCGCGGGCACGCCGTACGGGGCCCACCGCACCGCCGGGACAACAGGGGCGAACAGGCTCACGACCGGCGTTCCGACAGCCGCTGCCAGGTGCGCGGGGCCTGTGTTGCCCGCCACGAGCACGCCGGCACGCTCGATCACGGCCGCCAGTTCCGCGAATGTGGTCACGCCGCCGAGGTCGAGCGCGACGTCGCTGGCCACATAGGCGGTGAGGTCACGTTCTGTGCCGGTCACGACGACCTGGTGCCCGTCGTCGGCCAGCTCCCGCACTGTCTGCCGGTGCCTGTCGGCAGGCCACGTCCGGGCGGGGGCCGATGTCCCTGGGTGCACCACGACATACGCGCCTTTGTCGGCAACGCCGCCGACGCCTACACAGTGCCCCGTAAATTTCCCTATATCCGGCAACGGGTGCTGAACAGCGAGTTTCCCGTCATCGCCCTCCGGGAGCGTGAATCCGGCCGCCTCCGCGACGGCCAGCATCCGCTCCGCCTCGGGGACGTCGACGCTCTCGTCCACCCGGTGGCGGACGTCGAGCAGGGAGCCCGGGTAGTCGTTGCTGATCGCGGTGATGCGCCTGACGCCCGCCAGCCTCAGCAGCAGCGCCAGCGGCAGGGCCGACTGGTGGAAGGAGGTGAGCAGCACCGCCTCGTCGATGTCGGCCGCCTGCTCGACCAGCTCCGCCACGCCGTCCGCGGTGACGGGGGGCGGGGTGTGGTCGATCCACGGCGCCCGCCAGGTGATCACCCGGTCTACGCCGGGCAGCAGCTCGGCCGCCGCCCTGCCGTTCGGGCCGGCCAGGAAGACCACCTCGCGGGCCTTCGCGCTGATCGCGCGCACGGCCGGGCCCGCCAGCAGCACGTCTCCCGCGTCGTCGAGGCGTGCCACGAGCACGCGCCCCGTGTCGCCGGTGTTCCGGTCCTTCTTGGAACGCTCCCGTGAGGTGCCGCTCATCGCCGCGCCCTCCATTCCCCCCGAAGCCGGTGCGCGCACGCGACCGGCGGGATCAGCACACTGGTGACGGCCATCCGCAGGACCTCCTGCGGGGTGCGCGGGCCCGGCGCGATGCGCCGCCAGGCGAAGTCGGCGGTCAGCGCCGCCCACGCCACCCCGGCGGCCCACGCCGCCACGGACGTGAAGGTCCTGGCGCCGGTCCTGGCGCCGGTCCTGGCGCTGGTCCCGGCGCTGGTCCCGGCGCTGGTCCCGGCGTTGGTCCCGGCGTTGGTCCCGGCGCTGGGACGGGCGCTGGGATGGGTGCTGGGACGGGTGCGGCTCGCGATGGCGGCGGCCGTGCCGAGGAGCGCCGCCCCCAGCCCGGCGGCGGTGGTCAGCGCGTGCAGCCGCAGCCGCCCGCGCCCCCCGCCGATGTCGGCACGCCAGGCGGGGCCGTGCAGCCGCCGCATGAGCGCGTCGTCCGCGTTGCCCCGCTGGAAGCGCACGCTCGCCCAGAACCCGTCGTTCCTGACCGGGTGCCGCGTCACCCGCTCGCCCCTGACGAGCCGGTGCCCGGCCCGCGTCATCCGCAGCGCCAGGTCGGCGTCCTCCCGGTAGGCGCGGGGGAAACGTTCGTCGAAGCCGCCCACGGCCTCCAGCGCCGAGCGCCGGTAGGCCATGTCGGCCGTCACCCACAGCGCGCCGGTGAGGCCCGCCGTGTGCCGCTCGCCGTCGGTGGGGCGGCGGCCGGCCGGCAGCGGCACCTCGATGCGTCCCTGGCTGCCGCCGACGTCGTGGGGCAGGTCCACCAGGTCCTTCCAGACGGCGTCGGCCCAGCCAGGGGCGGGGATCACGTCGTCGTCGAGGAAGACCACCCACGGCGTGTCGGCGGCCCGCCATCCGGCGTTGCGCGCCGCCGCGGGCCCGCGACCGCCCGACCGGACGACGCGTACGTGCGGCGGCAGATCGGCCAGATCGGCCAGACCGGCCAGGTCGGCCAGGTCGGCCAGATCGGTCGGTTCGGTCGGTTCGGTCGGTTCGGAAGACTCGGCCGGCGCGGACGGCTGGCCCGGCTCGGAAGATTCGGATCCGCTCAATTCGGGCGGTTGGGAGGAAATGGGGGGCGGCGATTTCACGGCAGGCGGCTCCTTGGTGTGGGTGCCGCCCCCCTGGTATATGCTACGTACCGTACCAGGTTCAAACCTGTCGTCCACCACGATCACCGGAATTCCCGGTCCCACAGCCGCCAGGGCGTCCCGCAGCGTGGCCCGTCCGATGGTCGGGATCACCACGGTGATCACGACGCGAACACCTCCCCCCGCCGCACCACGTACGGCCCCAGCACCAGCACGTCCACCGGCGAGGACCCGAAGCACTCCAGCGCGTCGCGCGGATCGTCCACCATCGGCCGGCCGGCGGTGTTGAGGCTCGTGTTGACCACCACCGGCAGCCCCGTGCGCGCCTCGAACTCGCTCAGCACCCGCGCCATCAGCGGCTGCTCCCGCGGCGAGATCGTCTGGATCCTGGCCGTCCCGTCCACGTGCACGACCGCGGGGATCCGCGCCGCCCAGTCCGGGTGCACGTCGTGGACGAACAGCATGTACGGCGACGGCACCGGCCCCCGCCCGAAGATCTCGCGGGCCCTGGACTCCAGCACCATCGGCGCGATCGGCCGGAACTGCTCGCGCCCCTTGACGTCGTTGAGCCGCTCGGTGTTGCGGGCGTGCCCGGGATGCGCCAGCAGCGACCGCTGGCCCAGCGCGCGCGGCCCGTACTCGGCCCGTCCCTGGAACCAGGCGACGATCCGGTCGGCCGCCAGCTCGGCGGCCACGGCGGCGGCCAGGTCGGCGGGCCGGGTGTGCGGCACGCGCGCCACGTCCAGCCACGCGCCGAGCTCGTCGTCGGTGAAGCCGCGCCCGAGCGCCGCGTCCGGCATGGGCCCGGCCGGCTCGCCGTACGCGTTCGCCAGGTGCAGCGCCCCGCCGAGCGCGGTGCCGGAGTCGCCCGCCGCCGGCTGGATCCAGATCTCCTCGAACGGCCCCTCGTCCAGCAGCTTGGTGTTGGCCACGCAGTTCAGCGCGACCCCGCCGGCCAGGGCCAGCCGCCGCTCGCCGGTCCGCTCGTGCAGCCAGCGCACCAGCTCCAGCAGCACCTCCTCCAGCCGCGCCTGGACGCTGGCGGCCAGGTCGGCGTGGTCGGAGGTCCACGGGGCGCCCTTCTTCAGCGCCTTGGCGTAGCCGTTCCAGTCGACCGGCTCGACGCGGAAGCCGCCGTCGGCCGTCGTGTAGATCACCTCGCGCAGCGCCTCCAGGTGGCGGGGGCGGCCGTAGGAGGCCATCGCCATCACCTTGTACTCGTCGCTGGAGCGCAGGAAGCCCAGGTGCTCGGTGACGTCCTCGTACATGAGGCCCAGCGAGTGCGGCAGCTCCTGCGTCGCCAGGATCTCCAGCTCGCCGCCCCGGTAGCGGCCCGCCAGGTGGGAGACGTTCTCGCCGCGGCCGTCGGCGACCAGCACCGCGCAGTCGCGCCACGGCGCGGCCAGGCCGGCGGAGGCGGCGTGCGCCACGTGGTGCGGGACGTAGCTGACCTGGCCGGGGTCCAGGCCGGGCAGGGCGGTGGCGAGGAAGGCCGGGGCGCGCACCGCGTACCGGGTGCGCAGGTCCTCCCAGTCGCCCTCCGGCTTCTGCACGACCAGCGACGGGTCGTAGGAGTAGGCCACCGCGTCGATGTCCTCGGGGGACAGCCCCGCCTCGCGCAGGCACCACGCGGCGGCCAGCTCGGGCAGCTCCCACGCGGAGAAGGCCAGCGGCCTCTTGCCGTGCTTGCGGCGGCTGAAGCGCTCTTCCTCCGCCGCTGCCACGATCTTCCCGTCGACCACCAGCGCGGCGGCGGGGTCGTGGAAGATCGCGTTGATGCCGAGAAATTTCATGCTTCCTCCCCCTAAGGATGTCGACAACCGCTACCGAGAGAAGCGGTTCCCAAACATTCCGCCCTCCCGCGAGATGCGAAAACAGGCGGAACCTCCTGGCCTCGGTCACTTTAAGTAGTTGTTTGCCGGAGCAGGCCCCGGGTAGCTGCCCGGCACGCGACGGAGGTGAAAGGTGTTCGAAAAGCGACGTCCCGGCGCCGTGCTCTTCGACCGGGACGGGACCTTGATCAGGGATGTGCCGTACAACGGCGATCCCGACCGCGTGGAGCCCATGCCGGGCGCGATCGAAGCGCTGGGCAGGCTCAGACGCGCAGACGTCCCGGTGGCCGTGGTCACCAACCAGTCGGGCGTCGCCAAGGGCCTGCTCTCCGCTGACGAGATGGACCAGGTGAACGCCAAGGTGGAGGAGCTGCTCGGGCCGTTCGACGCGTGGGCGATCTGCGTGCACGACGACGCCGACGGCTGCACCTGCCGCAAGCCCGCGCCCGGCCTCGTCATCAGAGCCGCCGCCGTGCTCGACGTCAGCCCCCGCGACTGCGTGGTCGTCGGGGACATCGGCCGCGACATGGAGGCCGCCAGGGCCGCCGGAGCCAGGGGCATCCTCGTGCCGACCCAGGAGACGCTGCGGGAGGAGATCCGGCAGGCGTCCGAGGTCGCCGACGACCTGATCGACGTCGTGGACCGCGTACTGAGCGACACCGAGGGCCCCGTGCCGGCCGCCGCGGCGCCCTGGGCCCGCGCCATGGGCTGGAGCCGCTGGTGAGGATCCTCATCTGGCATGTGCACGGCTCGTGGACCAGCGCGTTCATCCAGGGGTCCCACGAGTACCTGCTGCCGCTCGTTCCCGGCCGTGGTCCCGATGGCCGGGGGCGGGCGGCCACCTACGACTGGCCGGACCGCGCCCGCGAGGTGCCGTGGGACCGGCTGCGCGACGAGCCCGTGGACGTCGTCGTCTACCAGCGCCCGCACGAGCTCGACCTGGCCCGCGAATGGCTCGGCCGCCCCGTGCCCGGCGTGTACGTCGAGCACAACGCGCCCGCCGGAGACGTGCCGCGCACCCGCCACCCCCTCGCCGGCCAGAGCGACGTCACGATCGTGCACGTCACCCACTTCAACGAGCTGTTCTGGGACAACGGCCGCGCCCGCACCCGCGTCATCGAGCACGGCATCCCCGACCCCGGCCACCTCTACACGGGCGAGCTGCCCCGGGCGGGCGTCGTCGTCAACGAACCCGTCCGCCGCACCAGGGTCGCCGGGACCGACCTCCTGCCCCGCTTCGCCGAACGGGTGCCGCTCGACGTGTTCGGGATGAAGGTCGCCGAGCTGCCGTACGGCACGTACGAGGACCTGCCCCAGCACGTCATGCACGCCGAGCTGGCCCGCAGGCGCGTCTACCTGCACCCCTACCGGTGGACCTCGCTGGGCCTGGCCCTCATCGAGGCCATGACGCTCGGCATGCCCGTGGTCGCGCTCGCCGCCACCGAGGCCGTCGAGGCGGTGCCGCCGGAGGCGGGCGTGCTGTCCACCAAGGTGCACGTGCTGGCCGACGCCCTGCACGCCTTCGCCCAGGACCCCGAGAGCGCCGCCCAGGCCGGCAAGGCCGCCAGGGCCGCCGCGCTGTCGCGTCACGGGCTCCGCAGATTCCTCGACGACTGGGATGCCCTGCTCAGCGAGGTATGACGGCCGGGGCGATGGGTAGGCGCGAAGAGCATGAACATGATGCTCGACTGGACCCGCAGGGCCGCCTGCCTCGACCTGGACCCGGAACTGTTCTTCCCGATCTCCATGGAAGGTCCGAGCCAGTCTCAGGTCGAGCGGGCCAAACACGTGTGCGGCGGCTGTCCCGTGCGGGAGACCTGCCTGGCGTACGCGCTGGACACGCGGCAGGCGTACGGCGTCTGGGGCGGCACCGATCCTGAGCAGCGGCGCGAGCTGAGCCTGCGAACCGAGGCCACCACCCGCCACTGACCCCGCCCTGCCCGCCCATCCGCCTGCACTGACGCTTGCGCTGCCCGCCTGCGCTGCCCGCCTGCGCTGCGCTGCGCTGCCCGCCCGCCTGCGCCGCCCCCAGCCTGCGCCGCCCGCCCGCTCGTCCGCCTGCGCTGCGCCGTCCGTCTGCGCTGCGCCGTCCGTCTGCGCTGCGCCGTCCGTCTGCGCTGCGCCGTCCGTCTGCGCTGCGCCGTCCGTCTGCGCTGCGCCGTCCGTCTGCGCTGCGCCGTCCGTCTGCGCTGCGCCGTCCGTCT